>JAAEQP010001039.1 GCA_024231375.1 bacterium
CGGCGTAGCCGCAACCAAAAGGGGAAGGCGCACTGCCCACCGACTGTCTGGAGGGGCGATGACCGGCGAGGGCGCCGGTCCCACACCAGACAAGAACTTCCGTACGGCGGCGACACCACCCCAGCGTCATCCTGAACGAAGTGAAGGATCTCTCATCGGCGAGCGCCTACCCGCAAGAGATCCCTCGGCTTCGCTCGGGATGACATGTTTGGCGTGCGTCCGTGTTTGAACTGAAGTCCTCGAAGATCCAGGGCCCTTTCAACAGGCCCTCTCTCCCCATTCGTGCAGATTCGTGAAACGGCCTACTTCTCCAACACGTACACGTGTACCTCGTTGGGCTCCCAGGTATCGGTGAAGGCGCCTTCGGCGAGGGCGGGGGCGTCGCGGTCTTCGTTGAGCGTGGAGAGGGCGGTCCATCCGTTGAGGCCGGAGACGGTGGCTTTGCACGGGTTCTTGTCGGCGTTGCAGGTGAAGAGGTAGAGCTTGCCGTCGTAGCGTTTGGCACGAATCTGGACGCCGTCGTCGACGGATCGGCCCATCTCGTGGTAGTCGAAATCAACGGTGATCGGTTCGTTCCGTTCGGCCAAGGGTCCGGCGAGATCGGCGAGTTCGCGCACGACCAACTTGATGCTGTCCCAGCACTCGGACGGCTGCGGCGTGTAGTGGGTGCCCCAATAGAGGATGCCGTTGGCGCCTTTGATGATCGACTGGTACGCCATGAACCGCGTCTGGTAGTGGGTGGGGTAGAGTACCTTCGATTCGTCGCGTTCTTCCTCTTTCCGGAGCATTTCCCACGAGAATCCCTGGAGCACCATGAACAAAGGCCGGTTCGGACCGGTGACGTGGCGCATTTTGTCCGCGTAATCGCCGACCTGGCTGAGGGTCATGTTGTTGAGATCGCCCTGGTGCCCGTCTTCGAAGAGGGCGTACATGGGCTTCAGATCACCCGGATTCACGGGGTAGATGTCCATGGCCACGATATCGGTGCCGCCGTTGTAGGCGCGCATGGTCTTCACGAGATTGGTGGGGGCGTGGTTCATGTACATGAGGTGGTTGGGGTCGGCCTGCTTGATGATTGGATAGGCCTCGACGAAGGGTTCGGCCGGGATGCGCGGGCCCACCTTTCCGTAGTCCCAGGCGGGTTCGTCGACCGATTCGAGGATGGCCAAGGCCGGGTGGTCCTTGACGCCATTCACCTTTTCGATCAGGGCGGCGGCGCTTTCGTCGCGCTTCTCGAGATCGAGGGTGCCGACGGTGACCCATACCATGAGGCCGGCCGCCTGCGCTTCGTCGAGCTGGGC
>JAAEQP010001040.1 GCA_024231375.1 bacterium
ATACACGCCAGACGGACTCGGCCAAGCCATCCGATCCGGCAAGTGGAAGATGCTGCGGCACAAGCAGTCGGAAGACTGGCAACTCTACAACCTGTCCAACGACATTGGCGAACAACACAACCTGGCCAAGGAGCATCCCGAGGTCGTCAAACGCCTCACCGACTGGATCGCCGCCAACCGCGTCGACATGGCCCCCCAAATCGAACCCGAAATGCCCGAAGGGAAAGACTACCGGTAGACATCTCGGCGGTTCCGTCCCTCACCGCTTCCGATTGTGGGACCGGCGCCCTCGTCTGTCATACGGACCGGACCGGCGGGAATCGCTGTAGGGTGTGTCGAGGCGGGCCAAAGGCCCAACGAGCACGCACCATCCTCCCGTTGTGGCCGGTCTCAGACCGAGCCACCAACTTGACCGCAGGTCACGCCACCACCGAGGTATCCGAAGTGCCTCACCGGCCTGGCATGCCTTCTTCGCCCTGCAGCAGCGCCAGTATCTCCTCCAGACGCTTCTTCTCCCAGCGGCCTGCAGCCGACTCCGCCAAGCTCGAGACGACCCGCACGCTCACGTCCCGCGGGAGCTGCTGCAGCACATCGCGTCCAGCCTGGTTCTCCGCTTGTGCCCCTCCCTTCTCAACCTGGAGAGCCAGTTCAAGCGCCAGAAAGACGGCCAACTCCTTGTCTTCGCATGCCAGAATCGCGGCCTTGCGGTCCTTGAGGGACATTCCCTTTCCTACTCGGGGCTTCGGCACGCCCCTGAGAGCCAACCGATATTCATAGGCAGCAAGGTAGTCCCAATGCCCCTTGGGCCGACTGCATATCGCGTCAAGAGCAGGGATCGCCTCCTTCCAGCCGAACTCGACGCAAGCCGCGGCGGCTTGAGAATGCAACTCCCCGCGTTCGCATGACTCTTGAAGCATCTGCAGGTAGGCCCGCTTCGCGGCCTCCCTGTAAGGCTTGACGAATAGCCCATACCTCGTGCCCCGCGCGACCTCGGGGTCATCGGAATCGAAGAGGACCAAGAGCAGTTCGGTCGTACGGCCGCCTGGAATGAAGCCCAGTGCCCTGGCAGCGTGTTCCTGCGCGTAGCCGTCGTACATCTGCGCCACCCACGCTAGATAGGGGATCGCCTTCTCGCCTGCACCGATGAGTTGCGCACGGCAGAACTGGGCCGTCATGTGTTCTCGATGCTCGCACGGATCCTCGACCGTCAGTCCCTTGACGGCGAGCTGCAGCGGGTCGTCGCCGCCCTCCAACGCGAGCTGGTCGCGGATGAGGAACTCGTACTCAAGAGGGCCACGGGCGAACCACGTGAAGCCATGACCTTCTCCCAGGCAAGATGTGTAGCCGAACTTGAGCCGATCACACTCGGCCCACGGGATGCTTGAACTCAGGTTCACGGGCAGGGCCTGTTCGGACGGGAAGAGGTAGAGTTCGATATGGTCGTACTTCGGGCGGAATTCCTCCGGACGCTGATCGTAGCATGCCGCCCACTCCGCGTCTGACCACGCACGTTGGCTGACCATCCCCGCGAACTCGCGGATGGTTTGACGCAACAGGACGCGATACGCCGAGAGGTCGCCGGCGACGACGATTGCATTGTCAGCGCTGTCTACTACCTCCCACGTCTGGCTGAGGATGTGCATACGCCGGTGCCACACGGGCAACAGTTCCTTCACTGACTCCGCGAGCTCGGCAACCTGACGCTCAACATCCTTCGGGCGAGACTTCTTGGCGGCATGGGTAGCGGCGGGGATCCAGCCCGCTACGATCAGGCACAGTGCAATGACCGGACAGATAATCTTGCGCATGTCATATCCTCCGCTACCGCCTCGACAACTGCACTTCTCCCCCCGCACTCGAGTCCCCCACTTCACACACCACCCGGAACCCCACATCATGCACGGCCTGCGACGCTTCATAGTGCAACCGGAACGCCGACCGAGCCCGCACCGGCCGGTCAAGCCATGACCCGCCCCGGACCACTTTGCGCCTTCCCATCTCACGTGATCGGTCCGATCCGACCGATCCGGCCGATTCCCCATACGCCCCATACTCGGATCCCGTCCACTCCGCCACGTTCCCATGCATATCGTGCAGACCCCACGCGTTCGCGCTGAAGGATCCCACGTACGCGGCCACGCGCCAGCCGTCGTCGAACCGCGTGTCCGCCGGACGCCATGGAGGCAAGGCCGCCGGCACATGCGGGTAATAGACCGTGTGGTGGGTCGCGTCGGACAGATTCGCCGCCGCGCTGAAACTGTCGTCCAACGTGCCGTACCACATGGGACTCGCCGTCCCCGCGCGGCACGCGTACTCCCACTGGGCTTCATCCGGCAACGTGAAGATCTTTCCCGTCTTCGTGGACAACCATTCGCAGAACGCCACAGCCTCGTCCCACGACACCCGCACCACCGGTTGCTCGGGTCGGTCCAACGGCCATCCGCGTTCGTCGTCGCCGAACTGATACGCCTCCCCGCCTTCCATGCCGCTGTCGTGGGCGGGATCGAAACACGCATACTGTCGGTTGGTCACCTCGAACCGTCCCATGAGGAATGGCTTCTCGATCGCACGCCGATGCGCCGGTAGCTCGTTCGGGTATCCCCGGTCCGATCCCATCACGAACTGTCCCGGTTCGACCCGCGCCAACTCCAGAAACACGCCGTCCTTCAACTCAACGCGTACCGGATCCTGCTCGATGGCGGGCACCGGTGCGACCTGCGCCTCGCCGATGTCAATCGCCGGCGCCAACTCGCCGGGAGACTCCGCTTCGAGCACCGCGGCCGGATGGATGGCGTCGTGCACTACGTCGATGCCCGAGTGCCGCCGATGCAGTTCGTGCCGCCGTTTGGCGCCGTTCAATGCCGCGGCGTGCTGCGGCGCGTTCCTCGCCACGACCTCTTTCCATGTACCGTGGAACGGCGCGTTCAGGTCGATCCACGTGATAAGCCGGTCCCACGCCTCGTCGCTCAGGCGGACGCCGTGATGGCCGTCGCGCAACACCTGCACAAGGGTGCTCGTGTCGGCATGAAAATCGCGCGGCGGCAGCATGTGGGCATCGCTCTCCAGCGTCGGCGTATGCACCCACCGGCGAAGCGCCATGTAGGACGGCGAGAACAGCATCTGGAACGCCGACGCCTGTTTCGCGGCAGGCTTGGCGGTCAGGTCGAAGGTCGTACGGCCGTCCGCGAGCGGTTCGCCGTGGTGACACTCAACGCAGTAGGCGTCCAGGACGGGCTGCACCTCGCGCGCGAACGAGAAACCGCGCGCTGGACCGTACCAGGGTTTGATGACGGACGGGTCGCGCCGCGCCGCGAGCGGCGTGGCGTCGGCGGGCACGGTCATGTTCTGTTTCTCGTGGCAGCCCACGCAGGAGACCACCTCGCCCGGCATACCCGTGAACCAACTCCGCATCAGCGCCAGCGCTTTGCCGTCGGCGTCCAACGGTTGCACCGTGATCGGCGTGCAGGACGGTACGCGGAAACTGGCGGACCCATCCGCCTCGACAGGCACCGTGCCGAGAATGCGCCGCACATCCCAGGGGCCATCCAGACCGACGCGGAACGGTTCGGCGCCCACCCCCTGGAAGGCGAAGTTGTAGCTCGACAGGCGAAGCGACTTGACGGCCCCGCGCGGCACGCCTTCCAGACCCGGTCCGCGGTATACGTCGGTCAGCAGCACGGTCGCCTCGGTTTGTTCCGGGTCGGCGACGTCTGCGACCACGGGTTGACGTTTCGTCTTTCGCCACGGCGTCGGTTCCAGCATGGCCCAACCCGGTTCCTGGTGAAGCAGGACGAAGTTGTCGAACACATCCACCAGGTACACGCCCCAACTGTCCGGTTTCGTGGGTTTGCAGGACACGAGGAAGTACTTCTCGCTCAAGGGATAGGGATGGAGGAACCGCGGCCAACTCGCGTGGATAAGACCATCAAGGATGACCGGCTGAATCTTCTTGCCGTATCCGGGAATCCGTTGCACGGCGCCGTCGGCCTCCTGTCGACCAAGGGCCGGATCGAACACCACCAGCTCGCCCTGTCGCGGGGCGTCGTGATGCCCGCCAATCACTGCAACGACCTTCGTAGGATGGTTTGGCACGGGCCGCGCATAGAACATGGCCGTCGGCCAATACGAATTGCTCCCGTAGAATTCCATCTGTCGACTGCCATCCGGGTTCGCGTGAAACAGCAGCCGCGTGAAGGTATGGGCGATGTCGGTGTATTCCCATCGTTGGTAAAGAACGCGGCCGTTGTTCAGCACCGCCGGGCACCAATTGTGATCCTGATCGTTCGTCAGACGGCGAATCCGTCCACCGTGGTCGCGCAGATACAGGTTGGCCACTTTCGACCGCCCGCCCACACACGGAACCCCCACAAACGGGGCAGTCGAGGTGAAAATGAGGCGTTCGTCGGGCAGGTAGCAGGCGTCGTAGTTGTGAACGTCGGGCTCCTCGATGAGGGGCAGACGTTTCAACGTCCCACTCTCCAAAGCCAACTCGCCCACGCCCCAGCGGCCCGATTCGTCCGGGATGGACATCAACATCGTCTCGCCGTCGTAATGGAGGTCCAGATCGCCGATAAAGGGATCGCCCTCGGGCTGAAACACCGTCTCGACGGCCCCGCCCGGCCTGGGCGGCGACAAGGTCACCAGCGTGTTGCTGTACCCAGTGGCCGACAGGTCGGCGTTGCCGTTGAAGTTCATAGGCAGCCCCAGGTTGCCTCCGCGTCGACGAATCATCAGGAGTTGGTCGAAGTTGATCAGGGGATTCGCCAGCAGCGCCTCGCGCTGCAGCGCGTCAAACCGTTCCGCCAGCGATGCGTATGCATCCGGTCCCGCATCGGCCGGCACACGGTCATGATCGGCATACAGCGCATCGATCCGTGCCAGAAACTCGCCACCCTTCGCATAGGTGTCCGGAAACTCGCGCGATAGGTCCTCCACCGCCAGACGAAGCGCACGCCATCGGGGCTCGGCAATGCCCGCGACATCGGGATACGCCACCGGCGGGTAGTCCGACCGGATGACCACGGGCTGCCACGACTCCGAATCCGCCAGATACCCGGCAAGATTCCGCGTCAAGCGCATGAGATTCGCCCGGTATGGATTATCGGTGTCGGCGTAGTCGGGCCAATGCCATCCGAACACGATGACACGCCCCTTTCCCAGCGTGTATTCCACAAGCGGACGCTGCACGCCCTGCGGCGTGTTCGCCAGCACCATGCCGTTTCCGGGGCCGCCCCAATAGAAATCCGCCACCGCCGTGCACCCGCCGCGGCTGAGCCAAACGACGCCGCCCTCTTCCTCAAGCCCCGCAAACGCAGGGTGTTGCCGTTCCACAACAACCATAGCCGCGGGATCCCGGAAGTTCTCCAACTCACTCCGTTGTGCGCGGATCAGGGATTCCAGTTTGAGTGGGGCGATCATGGCCAGCGCACCGCCCGACAACAGCACGGCTCCCCCCTCTTTCGCGTACTCGAGAATCGCCGAGATCCCCGGGTCCCGGTACAGAGCGCTGTGTGCGATGGCGTCGCCCTGGTGATACCACGCCACATCGAAATCGGCTAGCGCACGCGCCGAGCCGCTCGCATCGACGAACCCTTCCTTGCCCGCCAGAAGCAGTGTGACATCGCCCAACGTCTGCGCCGATTTCCACGCCCCGCGGTTGTGGGTACCCATGGCCTCCACGGAAGCCTCAGCGGCAAGAAACGCGATCCGCGGGCCCGCCTCGGCGGCCTCCGCCGAATCGGCCATCGCACCGGTCGCAATCATGGCGCCCAACACCAAGCGCCCCATAGCGCGCGTCAAACCAGCAAGCATCTTCGCTCCCTTCACTTCGACCGTTCCTCGAAATACTCGTTCACCGTGTGGCGGGCCACCGGCGACCACGGCGCATTCACCTCGGGAAGGCGCCTGCGCGGTCCGCTGAGCGGTATTGGACCAGATGCCCCCATCCAGGTCAACCGACGGCGCCCTGTTGCCCCTTGAAGGCGTCCCCGCCAACACCTATAGTCATCCGCAAACAGGCAGCCCCAAGGAGATGTCGCAATGAGAAGTCGCACGTCGCCCCTACGCATCGCCGCCCTATCCGTCCTATCGGTCCTATTCGTCGTATCCCACGCTCACGCCGATCAATCCGACGCCGCCCGCGGTCTCCTCAACCGCCTCATCCCCGACCGCGCACAAGACTTCCAGGTCGAGAGCATCCCATCCCAGGACGGCCTCGACGTCTTCGAAATCGAAGCGTCCGACGGTACCGTCACCCTTCGGGGATCCACCGGCGTGGCCATTGCATCCGCCCTCAACTGGTATCTGCGCGAATACGCCCATTGCAACGTCTCGTTCCGCGGAAACCAACTCGACCTCCCGGACCCGTTGCCCGATGTCGAGGGCACAGTCCGCATTGTCACGCCATTCAAACACCGGTACTGCTTCAATTTCTGTTGCTTCAGCTACTCCATGGCCTGGTGGGACTGGGCTCAATGGGAGCGCGTCATCGATTGGATGGCGCTTCACGGCATCAACATGCCCTTGGCCGTCACCGGACAGGAAGCCACGTGGCAAGCCGTGTACCGCGATCTGGGTCTCACCGACGAAGAGATCGGCCAATTCTTCGTGGGCCCCGCCTTCCTGCCCTTCGGATGGATGGGATGCATGGACGATTGGTGCGGTCCCCTTCCCCAATCCTGGATTGACGATCACCGCGAGTTGCAGCAGAAGATCCTCGCTCGGGAACGTGAGTTCGGCATGACGCCCGTACTTCAAGGCTTCACGGGCCACGTCCCGGAAGCCCTGACGCGCGTCTTCCCAGACAGCACGTTCGAGAAACTGCCGAGTTGGTGCGGATTCCCCGGCACCACCTTCATCAACCCCGCGGACCCCTTGTTCCAACGAATCGGCTCCGCCTTCATCGAAAAGCAGCAAGCCCAATACGGCACCGACCACTTCTACGCGTCGGACACCTTCATCGAGATGTCCCCGCCCAGCAACGACCCCAAGTTCCTCTCCACCATGGCCGACGCCGTCTACAAAGCC
>JAAEQP010001041.1 GCA_024231375.1 bacterium
AAGCCACACCACTACCCGCGTTCGCGGCAGCCACAGCGGTTTGACCAGAGTGACGGCGGAGGGCGTGCATCCTATTTCGCTGGCTGTTCGGGAATCTCCCCAGCCTTCTGCAGCGCGATCTTGGTGCAGATGGGGCCAATGATCTCGAAGACTACGCATGTGGCCGTCACCGTCGTGAGCACCGCAGCCCCAATCTCGGCAGGACGCGTGAAACCCGGATTTTGAGCGGCAAGGATGTCGAATTCGTGCTTCACAATCAGCGACAACCCGATGGCCACGCCAGCCTGGGACAGGATTCCCAGCCCAATGTATCGCTTGATCTTCTCTTCCACATGGCCGAGCATCGCGCCCACGCGCGCCCCGCCGATGAGGCCCGCCGACCGTGCGAGAATATAGACCACGCCAAGCGCGCCGAGGGATGGCAGCGCTTGAATGTGCAGATTCGCGCCCGCAAGGCAGAAGAAGAGGATAAACAGGAGCGGCATGACGTGGGTCATGGAACTGGTCACACGATGAACAAGGGCCTCGCGCCGCGTGTTGGCCAGCACGAATCCCACCGCCATGTTGGTGAGGATGAGCGAGAGGTGCCACCGGATGCTGAGGCCCGTGCCGACAAGGATCGCGCCGAACACGATGGCCAACACCTCGGCCTGGTTGGAGACGCGGCGGACAATCTGACAGAACAGGAACCCCAACGCACCGCCGACCGCGAGACTGATGACGATCTCCTTGGCCGGCCCGACCAGGGCGGGCAACACGCTTTCGGCCGATCCCGTGGCTTCGTTCATGAGCAGGCTCTTGGCGAGGGCCGCCGCGAACCCGAATATGATGATGGCGAGTCCATCGTCGAACCCCACCACGGCGTACAACGCTTTGGTGAGGGTGCCCTTGGCCTTGTACTCCTGAATCACGGCCACGGTGCCGGCAGGCGCGCTGGCGGGGGCCATCGCGCCGAAGATGAGGGCCATCGGGAGGTCGCGCGTCCACGCAAACACCGCCACGGTCACCACGATGAACGCGCAGAAGGACTCGGCAAAGATGATCGACACGATCCCGGGTCCGAGGCGGCGCAGCTCGGCCAGACTGAGTTCCGCTCCGATGCTGAAGGCCACGAAACCCAACGCAATCTCGGTCATGAACGACAGACGATTCAGGAGGTCCTCTTCCAGCAGGTGGAGTAGAGACGCACCCATGGCGATGCCCAGCGCCATATACCCGATGAGGGACGGCAGACGCAGTTTCCGCGCACCGTAGCCCATGTACAGGCCCACGACGATGGCGACGCCGAGAGTGGTCAAGGCGGACAGATGCAGCGATGATAGGTCTAAGCTCATGGTTCGCGATCTTTCACGAGGTTACGCGCTGAGCGCGCCCGCAGTGAAGGTCAGGTCCTGAATGGCGACGAGAACGTCCTGCCGTTCGTCCAGGTTGCCCGTGACGGTTTGAATGCGCCGGAGCGCTTCGTTGGTGAGGCGGCGGTCAATGGTACCCATGATGACTCGGCAGAACTGCTGATCACTGTCCTGCCAGAAGCCGGCAAACAGGGGCAGTTTGGCCAGGTACACCCCGGCATTCTCGGACTCGATCACCAACGTCGAGCACCCTTCCAGACTCGCGAACACCTGGAGCAGTTCACGGAACAGATCCTCGTCCTGGCAAAACAGGTGGACCAGGCTCTTGGCGTCACGCTCCCGACTGACGGGTTCCGCGTCAGTCTGGCGCAGGAAGCTCTCAACGAGCGCTTCCGGAGTGGCTGCCGCGGCCATCTCATCCACGGCCCCGGGTTCCATAAGGGCTCGGGACACGGCGGACAGCAGCCGGACGTGGTCGTTGGATTCGCACGCCGGCGCAACAATGAACGCGATCAGGCGAGCCGGGGCCTCGTCCAAAGACTCGAACTCAACACCCTTGGGTACGGAAATGAGCCCAACGACGAACCCCTGCGCCGATGCCAGGCGGCAGTGGGGGATGGCGATGCCTTTGCCGAATCCCGTCGACCCCAGCGCCTCGCGCGCTTTCAGCCCTTCCAGAATGTCATCTTCGGTGGCTTCATCCAGCAGGGGGCTCCGCTTCGCCAGACGCGCCACTTCCCGGAGGGCGGCGTCCTTCCCGGCAAGCTCGATCCCGGCTGCCACGGACTCGTTCCGTACCACTTCAACTAATCTCATGGTGCTGTTCCAATTCCGCCCTGTGTAGGCGGCCGGTGGTCCCTCTGGACCCATCGGGGCCGTACATCTGGTTTGACCTGGACCGGTTCAGGGCATCTTCCTCCGGTCCAGGGCCAGGCAATAAACGGGGTAGGTTAACTCTATTGGGGGGCGCGACGCAAGGAAAATCGGTCAGAAAGCGGTCTGCTTCGTCTATTCGGGATCCAGTTTGCCGCTGTGGCCAGCCTCCGACCGTGCCACCGACGTGACCGAAAGGTTTCCAGGCTGTCCTTCCGGGGTAGGGTTGACCTCCGTGTAGACCGCTTTCTTCGCCCTCTCCATCGGGAGAGGGCTGGGGTGAGAGTTCTCCCCTCCGCTGTGGCCGGTGGAGAATGGGCGCTGAGTGTACGCACTAAGACGGTCGACACGGAGGTCGACCCTACCCCGTCGCCACGCATGCATTGAGATGACTTCGCGAAAGGAGCGAACACGTGGTAGGGGCGTGTTCCGCACGCCCGGCTTCGCTCGGGGACCACACCGAACTCCGTTCTTCGTAGGGTGCGTCGAGGCGGGCGGGACGCCCGTTGAGCACGCACCATCCCATCCCGCGTATCAGATCCGGTCCTCCCGCGACCCCTACGCCGATACCGGAGCCATGGTGCCACAGTGCTTGATGAATCCTCGCGGGAAGCGCCTCTTCAACGCGTCCAGCACTGCGGTTCGACCGCTGCCGGGTGGCGTCTCGAACGCCAGTATCACGAACTGGTTGTACAGAGGACTTCGGCGCGGTTCCGTCGGCGAGGGAATGACCCGTTCTGTGAATGCTGTAGCGGCCTCCGGGGTAGCAGATTCCGCATGCTCCAGAAGCAAGTAGCCCACGCCTTCGTTTCCAGCCGCTTGGTCCAAGGCTGCATTCACGGCGTCCGCTGAGTCCAGTGCCTGAACCGCCGGCGCCTGGCCCACCGTGGAACCGTCCAAGCCAATCTGCTGGGCAGCCTCGACGACCTTGCGAATTGGCGCGTCGGTAGACCCGTAAAGCAGCAGCATCCCGGCAGGTCCCAGAGGCGACGAGAAGCCGAAACGGAAGTTGACCAACTGGTCGATGACATGGTACACCGTCTCCCGCTGTCCAGGGATCAAGGCCGTCATCTTCTCTGCGAGTGCGTTCTTCATGTTGAGAACCGGGTTCATGATATCGACGCTGAGGTTCTCTTCAATGGTCCGCACCACATCGTACGCGCCCACACGGTCGCCAAGCGCTTTCAGCGACGTGTTCTTGATGAGTTCCGGGTTGGCCTGGGCCGTAGCGGCCTTGCGCGAGTACCGCACGCAGGCGCGGTCAAGCATTTGGAGCAGGTCGTCCGGGCTGCACGCGTCGGGCGCGAAGCGGGGGATCAATTCCGCCGCGGCGTGTAGCGCACCGCCGTCAATGGCCACACTCCGCTTGCGTTCAATGTCGGCTACCCCGGTGATGAGCAGGTCAATGCGACGTTCACTATCGAACGCCGGGATGGACACGACGTGGACCCGGTCGGCCGGGGCGGTCACGCGATCCTTCAACTGGGCGTATTCCGCATCGCTAAGCACCGCCACGCACCGGGTTCCAGCCTGGAGCACCGTAGGTGCGATCACGTCGTTCGCCGCCTCCACGATGCCGGCCGCTTCCTGGAGACCCAGAAACGCCCCGGCGTTGTCCGCCACCAACACGATCTCCGGCGACGTGCTCATGAATGTGACGAGTTCGTTGAATGACGTACGCAGATCCTGGCCTGGCGACGCGATGTGAGAAGTCCCCAGCTTCAGAAGGCTCAGTCCGCCGCCCGGTTCGCTGCTCAAGGCTTTGGCCCCCGCAAGGGCCAACCCTTCCACGAACCGCGACTTCCCGCATCCTTCCGGACCCACGACAAACACCACACGCGGTTCAGGCGCACTCAGCGCTTGAAACACCTCCGGGTAGAGATGCTCGAACCCATAGGCGGGCCGGCACCGGTCCTGACGGGCTTCTTGCGTAAGGTCGGTAATCAGGCTGCTGAACGACGGCATCAGAAATGTCCTCCGGGAAGTGAAGCTGGAACCCCCATTCGTGAAAATATAGCGGAGCGCGACGGTACGGTCAAGTTAGTGCTGAATATATGGATTTCTTCCTGACATTAGGCAATTCCACCCGGCAGATGGCGATCACGGCCGCGAAAAGGATGCGGACCAAATGCTGGAGCAGGGGGTGCATTCGCACCAATCCCCCGTTGGCTCCCGAGTGCAGGCATGACCACTGGAGGAGTCTCGAAGCCACGAACTGCCTCAATCCGGTCATGTTCTTTCGCCGAAACGAGGCCGGTCTGTGCCTGTTCTTACCCTCGCCCAACGGGACCTTCCAAAATCGCGATTCGACGCATAACCGAACCTGGGATGGTTTCGCTCACTTGGGCCGTTCGGCTGAACAGGCCCTTGCAGGCGTCCCTGGGCGAGTTATGGG
>JAAEQP010001042.1 GCA_024231375.1 bacterium
GATGCACCGGTCCATGGTGGCCATGCCTTCCTTGGTGTTGGTCTCCATGATGCTATAGACCTGGTGCGTCTTGCCCTCGCGGATGAGGTTGGCCACGGCGGTGTTATTCATGAGGAGTTCGCAGGCCAGGACACGGCCGTCCGAATCGGCCCGAGGCACCAGCCGTTGCGAAATCACGGCCAGGAGGGTCATGGACAGCATGAACCGGATCTGCTGCTGCTGCCCGGCCGGGAACACGTCGATGACGCGGTCCACCGATTGGATGGCGTCGTTGGTGTGCAGGGTGCCCAAGACCAAGTGGCCGGTTTCGGCGGCACGGAGGGCGGCCTGGATCGTATCGAGATCGCGCAACTCGCCGATGAGGATGACGTCCGGGTCCTGACGAAGCACGCGGCGTTGCGCGTCGTGAAACCCCTTGGTGTCCTCCCCCACTTCGCGCTGATCGACAATGCTCTTCTTGTGCCGATGCACGAATTCGATGGGGTCTTCGATGGTGACGATATGACACTCACGGGTGTTGTTAATGAGATCGACCATGGCGGCCTGGGTCGTGGTCTTGCCGTGTCCCGTGGGACCGGTCACGAGGATGAGGCCTTGCTTGGCGAGCGCAAACTCCTTGACGGCGTCGGGCGCGCCCAATTCGTCAAGCGACGGGATGGCGTCCGGGATGGGCCGGAACGCGCCCGTGACGGCGCCTTTCTGGTAGTACAGGTTGACACGGAACCGATGCTTGCGGCCAACCGCCAGCGAGAAATCGAGTTCCTTGTCCGCCTCGAACTGTTTCCTCTGGTTCGTCGTGAGTTCGGTGTAGATCAGTTTCTGCGTCTGCTCGGGCGTCAACACATCGTGCCGCGTCCGGTACAAGCGTCCGTCGACCCGCAGCATGGGCGGCGCCCCCGCGCTAATCAACAGGTCCGACGCATTCTTCTTCGAAACCAGCTCAAACAGTTCCCGGAGTTGCATCTCGCTTCCTTTCCGTCCACGAAAAAGTTCCGTTTGCGCCATCAAGACGCTGTCGGACCCATCATACCCGACCCATGAAGGAACTACAAAACTCTATCCCAGGCAACTCTATCCGTATGCGCGGGCGGTCGTCCGCTTTCCGGGTCCGCCAAGTCCCGGAGGGACGCCCCGAAGATAGCCCCGCATTTCAATGCGGGGATCGGCCACCACCATATGCCAAGTCCCGGAGGGACGATGGAACCCATCCTTAACCATCCGCCTATTCGATTCGGCCTCCGCATCGTGAATCCCATACCGTTGGCGGCCGCCGGCATGGAATGAACGATGCGGAGGCTGTGGTTGGCCGGGAATCCCCGCTCAGGTATACTA
>JAAEQP010001043.1 GCA_024231375.1 bacterium
GTCAATACCCGCAAACCTCTTGAACAGAACGCCCTTGCCCTCCATCACAGGCTTGCCCGCCAACGGACCGATGTTGCCCAAACCCAGCACGGCCGTCCCGTTCGAGATCACGGCGACAAGGTTGCCCCGCGACGTGTAGTCGTAACCCTTGTTCGGATCCTCTTGAATCTCCAGGCACGGCACCGCGACGCCAGGCGTGTAGGCTAGCGACAAATCCCGCTGCGTCACACACGGCTTCGTCGGCACGACCTCCACCTTGCCCGGTGTCGGCACCGAGTGATATTCAATCGCCTGCTTCTTCATGTCCATTTGCGTGCTCCGATTACAGATGGCCGTGCGCTAACTCGCAACGGCAACGGGGCACGGGCTTCAGCCCGTGCCGGTCTTCCTAGCCTAACGTCTCGCGGAGTCTCGCATCGTCATCGACATACGACTCCGCGTCTCGTGCGGGGGCCCCGCAGTCGTCATGCGTTATGCCCCCTGCGCACCCCCACGAATCATCCCACGAATCCGCATCGCCGACAGAATCAACTCCGTCGTCGCCTCTGTGGAGAATCCCTCCATGTTAA
>JAAEQP010001044.1 GCA_024231375.1 bacterium
AAGATGACGCGCGAAGGAGGCCGGTCGTACCTCATCGCTCCCTTCTCCGAGGAAACTGTGGACGAGATGCTGGCCTTCGCGAAACGAGCCAGTCTCGCCAGTTTGTATCACGGCGGCCCGTTCGCAAGTTGGGGGCACTATGAACTCAACCCGCGCGAGTTCCCGAACGGGAGCGAGGGCATGAAGGCGTGCGTGGCGAAGGCCGACGCCCTCGGCATCCGCATCGGCGTCCATACCCTGTCCAACTTCATCAACACCAACGACGCTTACGTCACGCCCGTCCCCGATCCGCGTCTGGCCAAGACGGGCAGCAGCGTGTTGGCGGACGACATCGACGACACAACGGACGAGATTGCGGTGGCGTCGCCGGAGTACTTCAACAACACCAAGGCGAACTGGCTCCGGACCGTCATGATCGGCGAAGAACTGGTCCGCTACGGGGCGGTATCCGACGAAGCGCCATGGCGGCTCGAGAACTGCCAGCGCGGCGCCTTTGGTACCACGGCATCGGCCCACAAGAAGGATGCTACGGTTGCGAAGCTGTTGGACCACCCTTACAAGGTGTTCTTCCCGAACTACGACATGCAGCACGAGATCGCCATCCGGTTGGCGGAGCTATTCAACGAAACCGGTATACGCCATTTCGATTTCGACGGACACGAAGGCGCTTGGGCCGCCGGGCAAGGCGACTTCGGCCCCGAGATGTTCGCCAAGGTGTTCTACGACCACTTGGAACGCCCCGTGTACAACGGAAGCAGCAATTCGCGCCATTTTTACTGGCATGTCGGCACCACGCTGAATTGGGGCGAGCCGTGGTACGGCGGGTTCCGCGACAGCATGGCGGACTACCGGTTCAACAACCAGCCGCTGCTGGAACGCAATTTCATGCCCAACATGCTGGGCTGGTTCTCGATGAATGCGCGGACGACCCTGGCGGACATCGAGTGGATGCTGGCGCGCGGGGCGGGCTACGACGCGGGCTTCGCGCTGGCCACGGACCAGAACTCGCTGGAGAGGAATCCGGAAACCGAGACGATTCTCGACGCCATTCGCGAGTGGGAGGAGGCGCGACATGCGGGCGCATTCACCGAGGCGCAGCGTGAACGTCTGCGCGACCCCAACGCGGAGTTTCATCTGGAAACCGTGGCTGCGGGCGAATGGGAGCTGTATCCCTTCCATCTCTCCGAGGAGTTTGTCTACGAAGCGTACGTGCGTCAACCGGGCGAACCCACGGGGGTGGAATGGGACTATACCAATCCCGACGAGAAACAGCCGATCCAGTTCCGCCTCGACGTGGAAGGCGAAGACGGCGCATTCGAGAATCTGACGCTCGAATTCGACAGTTACATGCGCGTGGAGATCCCCGCCGAGATCAAGGCCGGCTACCGGCTCGTGTGCGACGGTTCCAAGGCCGCCCGCCTCTACAACGAAAAGGGACGGCAAGTGAAGGCCGTCGATGTCGTGGGCAAACCACCCAGCATTCCGAACGGAGCCCACACCGTAGAGATCTCCGGCGACTTCTCAGGCGAACCCGCGCCAAGAGTCGTCGTAAGGTTCAAGACACGCGGCAACGCCGAGTCAGTCATGGCCCCTAACTAAGGACGAGTTTTAGGAAAAGGGGGTCTGGGGGAAATCCCTTTTCCAAAAGGGATGTCCCCCGGCATTCTTCTCGCCTACACCCCACGCTGTCGTTCCAGAAACGACTCCACAAAGGGCGTAGCGGAATGATGCAGCACCTCGTCCGGCGTGCCGATCTGGTGGCACGTGCCGTCCTTGAGCACCGCGATCCGATGGGCCAGTTCCAAGGCCTCCTCCTGATCGTGCGTCACGTAGATCGCCGTGATTCCCAGTCGCTGCTGCAACTCCGCCAACTGCGCGCGCGTCGCGTACCGCAACTCAGCGTCCAAATTGCTCAAGGGTTCGTCCAACAGCAGAATGCGGGGATGGATCACCAGGGCCCGTGCGAGGGCCACACGCTGCTGTTGACCGCCGCTGAGGTCCGTCACCGGACGCCGCCCAAGATCCTGCAACTGGACCAACGTCAGCGCCTCCGCCACACGGTCGGGGATCTCGGCCTTGGGTGTCTTCTGGGCACGCAACCCGAAGGCCACATTCTCAAACACGCTCATGTGGGGGAAAAGGGCGTAGTTCTGAAACACCATGGCCGCGTTGCGGCGTTCCGGCGGCACCTCGGTCATGTCTTGGCCGTCGAAAAACACCGCACCCGAATCGGGATGCTCCAAGCCCGCGATCACGCGCAACGATGTGGTCTTGCCGCAGCCGCTCGGGCCGAGCAACGCGAAGAACTCACCTTGGGCAATGGTACACGAGAATTCGCGGATGCCGCCGCCCTCGGCGTAGAGCTTGGTGATGCTGTCGAGTCGAACAGAACTCATTGGGCGCTGAACACCTCGCGTTCCCACCGCGCACACCAGTCCTTCTCATTCGCCGCGAAGGCGTCCCAATCGATGGGCATGGCCTCGATATCGCGTTCCGCCACCCATCCGGGCAGCGCCTCGCGCGGCAAATCCGTGCGTGCGGGCATCTTGGCATACGCCCCAGCCTGATGGGCGAGTTCCTCGGGTTGCGTGACGAACTCGTAGAACTTCCGCGCCCATTCGCCGTGGGGTGCGCCCTTCACAATGCCGATGGCTTCGGTAATCACCGGCGTTTGCGGCGGGACCACCGCATCGCCCGGGAACTTGTTGCGGTCCCGCTCCAGAATCATATCGGTCAACAGCCATACCGTGACCAATTCCGGATTCTTGCGGACGTGATCGAACAACTCCTGGGGACTTCCCATGTAGGCTTCGGTGGACGCGTGCAGCCGCCGCAACCAGTCGAGCCCCTCGTCTTCCGTAGGCGCGCGCTGAATCATGGCGCACAGGAACGTGCGCATGGTGCCCGACGGCAGAGGCTTCCGGATGGTGATTTTGCCGCGCCAATCCGGGTCCAGCAGCTCGTCCCACGTTTGGGGCACGTCTTCCTGGGCGTAGTGGCGGTTGTTGAACACAATGGCCAACGGCAGTTGGCCCGTGGCGTACCAGCGGTCCTCGGCGTCGTGTTCCACCTCGGCGCAATCGGCCCAGGACGGCCGGTACGCTTCCAGCAGGTCTTCCGACGCAGCCTGCTTGAACATGGTCGACGGCGCGCCCCACCACACGTCGCATTGGGGACGGTTCCGTTCGTTGCTTACCCGGGCGTACACGTCCTGCGACCCCATGAACAGGCCCCGCACTTCCACCTCGGGGTAGGCGGCCTCGAACCGTTCCTTGTAGTCGCTCAACACGTCCGGCCCATGCGGGCTGTAGACGACAACCACCTCGCGCGACGAACACCCCGCTAGGGCCGCTACGGCCACGAGCCAGCACAGTCGTTTCATGGTCAGGCTCCCAATTCGGCATTCAAGGCGTCCAGGGACGGCGCAATCGTAGCGGGCGGCGGCACGTGGCCTTCCAGCACATTCAGGTCCTTGATGCCGTTTCCGGTCACGATGCAACAGACCGTCGTGTCGGGTCCCGCGTCAGGCAACTGCTCCAGCGCCGCGATGACGACCGCGCACGTGGGTTCGCACAACAGCCCTTCCTGCGCAGCGAGATCGAGCTCACCCTTCAGAATGGCGTCGTCTTCGACCGCCAGGGCCGCGCCGTTCGTCGTACGAATCGCCGGGAGCACGGTGTGTCCGTCGAAGATAATGTCATCCGCAATGCCGCCCGCGATGGTGTGCGGGTCGATCCACGGGTCCTTGAGGGTGTCGAGAAAGGCGGTGTCGTTGTCGATGGCCTTCACCAACGGGGCGCAGCCCGTGGCCTGGACCCCCGCAAGCCGGGGCAACGTGTCGATGAGTCCGAGCCGCTGCAAGTCGATCAACCCGCGCCAGATGCCGCCCAGCAACCCGCCGCCGCCCACCGGCGCCACGATCCAATCGGGCAAGTCGCCGCCCGTTTGCTGGTAGAGTTCGTAAGCGATGGTCTTGGCGCCTTCCACGTTGTAGGGTTCGTACATGCCCGCCGTGGACAGGTGGTACCACCCGAAGGTATCGCACGCTTCGATGCACAAGTCGAACACGGCACTTGCCGACGGCACGTCCACGCGGATGGCTTTCGCGCCGTAGGCCGCGGCCTGGGCCAGTTTGCCCGCCGCGGCGTGCCCGTGCATCAGGAGCACCGCGCGCATGCCCGCGCGCGCCGCGTACGCCGCCGTCGCGCATGCCACATTCCCCGACGACACCACCGACACCGTATCCGCGCCAATCTCACGCGCATGGCTGATACCGACCGAGATCTGCCGATCCTTGAAGGACCCCGTGGGGTTGCCCATCTCGTTCTTCAGCAGTAGGCGACCAAACCCGTGACGGCCCGCCAACCGTGGCGCCTCCACCAAGGGCGTCGCGCCCTCGTTCAGCGTCACCACATGTTCGCGCGACACGACGGGCAACAGGTCGGCGTAGTGCCACAACGACGAGGGCCGTTGCTCCATGTGGGCCCGGTCCGGCGTGGCATGCGACCGTACGCTGAACGGTTCGCCGCAGGCCGCACACGAGAGGCCCCGGTCCTTCGCGGCCGTGGTGGCCCCGCATCCATAACAGAGAAAGTCGAAGTGTGATGTGTCGTATTGCATGCCGCCCATTCTGGCATATGGCGTCGGGGAAGGCAATTGGGAAGCATTCGCGGTAGGAATGGTAGCGCAGGCGTCTCGCCTGC
>JAAEQP010001045.1 GCA_024231375.1 bacterium
ACATGTCGCAGATGATGACGGCGGTTTCGGCGATGGGGAGTTGCTTTTCGGCGATGGTTTCCTTCCATTCGCCGCTGTCGGGCGGGGTTTCGACGCGGGTGCGGACGGTGAGGTCCAGCGTGCCTTCCGGTTTCTCGCGGCGCTTGGGTTCGGGTTGAGGTTTGGGTTCCGCAGTGCGGCCGGCGGACCAGAAGAGGGCGTTTGCCAGGAGCCGTTTGATGCTGTCGTTCTCGTAGTCGCCGCGGCCACCGAGGGAGGTGTAGAAGATGCGGGCGCCCTTGTGTTCGCGGACCCAGGTGACGGGTTCGACGGCATCAGGTGTGTGGCCGTTCATGAGGATCGTGGTGTCGTCGGTGATGGGCTTGTTCTTGTAGAGGCTGTTGCGCGTGGCAATGGGACCGACACCTTCGAGGACGGGATGGTTTTTGACGGAATTGGGCACGGTGCACTTGGTGGTGGGGCCGTTGCCGTAGTGGTTGTGGTAGTTGCCGCCGAGGATTTCCTTGTCCATTTCGAGCCAGTTCTGGAATCCGTGGCTGGCGGTGCGGACGCCGACGACGGGGTTGCCGGCGAGGCAGTAGTCCTTCACGCGCTGGAGTTGCTCGCCTTCGATCTTGAGGCGGCGGGTGAAGAAGAGGGCGGTATCGCAGTCCTCAAGCGCGTCGAGTCCGGGAAGGTCGGTCCAGGAACCGTTGGCGGAAACGAAGGTGACCTTGGCGTCGTAATTGGCTTCGAGGTAGGTTTTGAAAACCGAAAGGTTGGCGTCCGAATTGTATTCGAAGGAGCCGGATACGAATACGACCTTGAGGGGTTCGGCTTGAGCCGACATGCACACTCCCACCACCAGGCCAATGGCGGCCATCACTGCCCATTTCATGATCTTCTCCTTATTCATGCGATTCAAGGTGCTGCGCTCGGGGCTGCTCCGGCATGAAATTGAAACCGGCGACTGTGGCGCTTGCCGTCATCGGGGTCTAGAAGGACATTGTACGTGATCGACCACGTTTGGTTCGCGGTGTCGTAGTCGGTTTGCCAGAAGTCGTTGCCGTGGACGGATTGGTCGACGGGTGTCCGTTTGTCGCCCTGCCGTTCGAAGAGCGCGTATCCGTCGGGCCTGTTCAAGCTGGAGAAGGTGAGGGGGGCGTATCCGGTTCCGCCGGTGACATCGACATCCGCCTGCCCTTTCTCATCCACCTGGACCTCTACGGGATAGGTCCGAATCGCCGTGCCGCGCCGTGCATCGATGCGCAGATTGTTGCCGGCGGCTTCGCGGTGCACGGGGCGCCAGGTGTTTGCGTGTTGCCCCAGGTGTTCACGCAAGAGCTTGTTTGGGCCGTAGTAGTCGTCCGCCGCCATGGGAAGAATGATGAGTTCGAGATCGGCCTCGACGAAGTCACCGGGTTCGAGGGCGTTGAGGCCCGGGGGTGGGGTCAGTTCCACGTTGGCGCTTGGAACGCCGTTGTCCGTGCCGTAGACGGCGGCAAAGGGATGGGGCACGTCCTTTCCGCCGAGGCGCGCTTTCCAGGAGCGAATGATGAGGCCGCGATTGGCCCATGCGCCGTGCTTGTGGTGGGCGTTGCGTTCGCCGGCGTGCAGAGAGAACCACGGGGCGGGGCCCGTGCATTCGATGCCGGTGCGGCTGTATTTCTTCCCGCCGCGCGCGGGTTCCCATTCCTCGATGAGGGCTGAGTCGGCATCGCCGCGCGCCATCGTTGCGAAGGCGTGGTCGTTGTAGTTGTCGGCCCCGAGTTGGTAGAAGGCGAGGCGGCTGAAGGGCGTGTGTTTGCGGACATCGTAGCGGATGTGATGGAAGGCGCGGTTGATGTCGTCGCATCGTGGGGTGGCGGCTTCGATGCGCGCCTCGATGCATCCGTCGGCGGTGACCCCTGCGTAGACGGCGCCGGTCAGGTTGGGTCCATAGCGGGGGTGGGCGCTCCGCACGCGGGTCAGGTACTGTTTGTCGCCTGTCGCGTCAAAGTAGACGAGGAAGTCGCCGCCGCCGACGTTGCAGGTCCAGTTCCATTGAGCCTGTTGCGGACTCATGCTGGTGACCATGAGAGGCCGCACGTCGTCGATCATGGAGCGGTTGAGATTGACGTCGGGGTCGTAGCAGATGGATTCGCCCCAACTGCCGATGGCGGCCTGGTGCCAGAGTTGATTGACGCCCCAGCCGACGAGGGAGAGTTGGGCGTGGGAGGCCGCGGGCACGCCGCCCCAGCGGGCGTAGGCGAGGTTGAATTCGCCGGTCCAGTCGGTGTTGGGGGGGAGGCGCAGCATGGTGTAGCCGTGAAACCAGGGGCCTTCGTAGAGCAGGCGGCGGTCCTTCTTACGGTGCCAATTCTTGGAGATCTGGACGGGAATGCCTGTGGGGCATCCGTCGGCATCGCGCAGCACGGGGGACATCCCCGTGATGCCGGGGAGGGGGGCGTCAAGGTCAAAGGCGAGGCGTACGAGGGCGGGTTTGTCCGTGGGGTTCTTCAGCGTTACGCGATAGCGGTCGAGACGGTCGGGTTCATCGGCGACGTTCCAGGTGCACTCGGGGAGGTCAACCACGTGGGCGCCTCGGGCAGGGTCGAGACGAACCGGAAGGGGGTCGCCCTGCCATTCGCTTGCGGCAACTTCAAGGCTGCCGAGAAGCGCATGGCGTTCGGGTTCCGCACTCCAATTCAGCGCAACTG
>JAAEQP010001046.1 GCA_024231375.1 bacterium
CATGATGCCGATGATGTTGTTGACCGGGAAGCTGTTGGCCGTGGAGCCATCCGCGTTCACGGTGAGCAGGTCGCAGTCAAGGACCACGTCACCGTTGGCCAAGAGGGCCGCCCGTCCCGTGTAGTTGATGGTCTTGTCGTTGGCCTTTCCCGTCATGGTCAGGTTTCCGTTGACCTGTACCTGCCCGTTGATCTCCAGGAGGTTGGAGGACGCATCGAACAGGATGAAGTCGTCGTTGGGCTGGCGATGGCTTGGGTCCGGGTCGCCGGGTCGCGTCGCGTTGTAGTAGAAGTCAATTTTCGTGTTTATCGTCATGTCTCCTTCATAGGGCGTACTGGCCAGTACGTCCTCGAAGTACTCGGTGTGCGTGTAGTAGGCGCCCGTGGCGGGGTTGACCACCTTGGCGCCCGTGTACATGTCGCGCCAATCGTCGGGGAAGAGAGGGAGCGAGATCGCGCTCCCACAGTCGTACATGTAATCCCAGCCGTTGTCGCTGTACACGCTCTTCGGGTCGCCCCGGTCGCCGTCGTCCACGACCGCGTTCCCGGTCCACCCATCATTGACGTGTGTGGCGTCCATGCTTTCTTTTGTGCTATTGCCCATGACTTCGGGCTGGCCGATTTCGGAACTGCCCGACAGGCCGACGAGCCCGTTCTTCACCCTGAGCTTCGCGCTCAAGGTTTCCACGTCCTCGCCGCCGTGGATGGTCCTGGGTGGGGCGGGGATGCGTGCCCTGAGCCCGGCATCCAGGCCCGTGTAGTTGTTGTGAATGAGGCTGGAGCCGCTCAGGTCCAGCGCTGTGACCGCAATGCCGCCTTCCGGCAGGGCGTCTCCCAGGAGATGGACTGACCCGTGAATGCTCACGTTCCCGTTGATGAGGCCACC
>JAAEQP010001047.1 GCA_024231375.1 bacterium
GGTGCATTGGGAGGAACTGCCCGTCGCCCTCTATCCCGGCGAATTGGGCGCGATGTTTTCCGGGTCGGGCGTGGTGGACTGGCGCAACACGGCCGGTTTCCGGACCGGGGCGGACGAAACGCTGGTGTGCGTTTATACGTCCGCAGGCGTTCCGTTCACGCAGAGCCTGACCTACAGCAACGACCGTGGTAGAACGTGGACCAAATACGCGGGCAACCCGGTGCTGGAACACATCGCGGGCACAAACCGCGACCCCAAGGTGATCTGGCACGCGCCCACCGAGAGATGGATCATGGCCCTCTACCTAGATGGGAACAACTTTGGCCTGTTCTCGTCGCCGGACCTCAAGGCTTGGACGCGGCTGTGCGACGTCGAGTTGCCCGACGACATCGAATGTCCCGATCTGTTCGAGCTGCCGGTTAACGGCGACCCCGGGCACACCAGCTGGGTGTTCTGGGGCGCAAATGGACATTATCTCATCGGCGCGTTCGACGGCCACA
>JAAEQP010001048.1 GCA_024231375.1 bacterium
CGGTGGGAGGCGCCTCTCGTGACCCGCGATGCGCGGCGCGACACCGTGGCCGAGCCCGTCATGCTGAGGGTCTACGAAGTGCAGCATCCGGAGTGCTTCGACATGCAGATGTCCTGCATCCACGACGGGTACTTCTAGCGAATAGATGAATGGATGCAACGAATGGTTGTCGTCCCCATCCATTCCGCGGGCATCTCCACCACCATATTTGCTTTGGCCAGTGAGTCCGTCGGATAATGCGCGGACTTCGAGCGGAGTTTCTTGGGCTCAAGAAGAGTTCGGGCTGGAGCGCCATTCTCCTGCCTTCGTCGTACCATGCCGATGGCGTGCCGTGAACACGTTTGAGCAAGCTCTTCTGGTCCGGCAACGGCATATCAGAGAGTAGGAAGACCTGTCCAATGCAAAGACCTGCGATTATCCGAAATTTCGTCATCCTGATGGTCCTTTTCGGTGCGGCGGCGACGTTGATAACCTGCAACACCCCGGCGCGAACGGACGAGGCCGCGAAAGCACCTGCCGTGGACGCGACCGAGGCGCCCGCGGTCGAGGCGCCCACCACGGTCAATCCAGACGAACTGGGCTTTGACGAGATCGTCTTCGTGAAGCGCAAACCCTATTCTTCTGACCACTACTACACGGACATCAACAACGGCACGAGCCGCGACCGGTTTCTTGCCGAAAACGGCATCTATGTCTACAACCTTCGTACCCAGAAGGAGCGGGCCGTCGTGACGGCGGCCGACCTGCCCGGCGGCAAGGGCTTCATCGGCAAGATCAGCCTGTCCTTCGATGCCCGGAAAGTCGTCTTTGACTTCCGCGAGCATCCCAACGACGGGTTCCGCGTTTGGGAAGTCAACACGGATGGGACGGGGCTGCGCCAGTTGACGTTTCCGCCGGCCGACGAAGCGGAGAAAGTGGCGCGCTGGGGAAGACCCTGGCACACCGACGATGTCCACCCGTGCTATCTGCCGGACGGCAAGATCATGTTCTCCTCAACCCGCTGCGAACACACCATCCTCTGTGGCGGGTCGGCGGGGCTTGTCGCACCCGTTCTTCATCGCATGGATGCCGACGGGGCGAATATGGAACAGATCAGCAAGAGTCCTGTCAGTGAATTCTGCCCGGTCGTTCTGGATGATGGCCGCGTCCTGTATCACCGGTGGGAGTATATCGACAAGGGCGCGCGGGTCAGCAAGACGATCTGGTCCATGAATCCGGACGGATCCAAGACCCAAGAACTCTACGGCGCTTCCGATGATACGACGACGGTGTACATGTACCCGCAACCCGTGCCCGGTGAAGAGCGGCGCCTCGTGTGTGTGGGGACCTGTCACTATCCGCAGGGCGGGTGCCTGGGCGCGATCATGCTGATCGACTTGGGCAAAGGTATCCGCCATCGCGGCCCGGACCCGGACGAAGCGGATTACGTGCAATGGCATGACACGTATGCCGTTACGAATATCACCCCCCAAGTGTTCATTGAACGCCGAACCGAACCCGGCTGGCATTTCCTGACCGAGAGCGGCCGATACAAGCACGACCGGGAAGGCCGGAGCGGCCATCTGTATACCCACCCCTTTCCCGTCAGTGAAAATACGTTTCTCGTTTCCTACAAGGTCGATCCGGCGGATCATTACAAAGAAGTGGCCGATGCCTATGCGCTGTATCTCGTCGATACCCAAGGGAACCATCGCCTGGTCCATCGGGACGCGGCGCTGTCCTGCTGGCACCCGACGCCGCTGGTCGCACGCAAAACGCCGCCGCGCATTGTTCCATCCCGGAATCCGGCCTACGTGGCCAGCAATGAGGCCCTGTGTATCGTGGCCAATGTCTACCAAGGCATGGAAGGCGTGAAACCGGGCGAGGTCAAGTGGCTTCGGATCAATGAAGCGATTCCCCGCTACTGGGACACGGGCCGGCGCTGGGGAAGCGCCACCAGCAGCTCCAGTTGGAAGGCGGCCCTCTGGCCCCGCGCGCAATGGGGCGTTGTACCGGTCGAAAAGGACGGCTCGGCCTACTTCACCGTGCCAGCGAACCGCAGTATCTTCTTCCAGGCTCTCGATGAGAACTTCATGGAACTCCAGCGCGAGCGGACCTATGTGAACTACCAACCCGGCGAGGTGCGGTCCTGTGTCGGCTGCCATGGACGGTCCAGCCATACCACTCACTCCATCGGGGCCAATACGCCGCTCGCGATGAACCGCCCGCCGAGTACGCCCCAGCCGCAACCCTGCGATGCCGTTGCCCATGGCGGCGACGGCCGCCCCGAGCAGGTGATTCATTACCCCAGCGACATTCAGCCCATCTTTGACGCCAAGTGCGTCGTTTGCCACGGGAATGCCGACCCCGCGGGAGACCTGAAACTGACCAAGGATCTTACCGTCTACTACAACGTGTCCTATGAAGAACTCGGAAAACGGGAATTGGCGGGGCCCATCATCCCGGAATTCACCTCCTTCGCGAAGGGGGATCGAGGAAATTACAACGGCGCCCTTCTTCCCCCAAGAAGTCTGGGATCCCACACGAGCGTGCTGGTCGATCTGCTGACCAAGCCGGGCCACCTGAAGAACGCTGAAGTGGACCACTCCGAAATGCTGACGGACACGGAATTGATGCGGGTGACTCGCTGGGTGGACTCCAACTACCAGTTCTACGGCGCCTACTACGGCCGACACCATTCGGAGTGGGCGAAGCCGGATGCGGGCAACCCGGCCTACGACCCGGCCGATTTCCGCCGTAGACCTGTCTTCGAAGAAGCCATCAGCATGCGGGCCCCCGAGTGGCATCGATAGGGCGAGCAGCGGTATCGGCGGGCACCCCCGCCCGTGGCGGGAAACGACAGGGAGAGAACGGATGAAGACTCGAAGCGGGTGTACGGAACATGGGTGCGGTTGTGACGGGGACTTCAACCGTCGCGAGTTCATGGCGCTTGCCGGGCTGGCGACCGGTACCGCCGCCACGATGGCGCCAATGATGAAGGCATCCGCGGGGGCAATGCCGAAACCGGGTGCGAAGCGTCCTGCGCGCGTTCGGGTCGTGTTTCTGTATCCGTCGTCCAAGACCTTTTCGGACAACCCGGACGGATGGTGGAGCTGGCCCGGCAACGATTTCGATGCCGAAGGGCGCCAGAAGGCCTACATGGACAACCTGCGCGAGGCCCAAGAACCCCTCGGCGTGGAACTCATCGCCGATCAAGGATCCGTGGGGGACGAGAAGGACGCACAGAAACTCGTCACCGCCCTCCGGGAAGAGCCGGTAGACGGGCTTCTCCTGGTCATGTTCTACAACAACAGCCTGAAACTGGCCGACATGCTGATCGAATGCGCGAAGGAGCTCGGCCTTCCCGCCATCTTCTACATCGGACTCGGCGTGAAGCATGGCCCCATCGCCTCCTACCAGCGAGAGGGCGTCTACTTCATCCAATCGCACGAAAACCTCGAGGCCATCCAGGACGGCCTCCGCATGATTGCAACGAAGGTCCGCCTGGGCCAAAGCCTGCTGCTGAGCGTCAACGAAGCCGAGGAGCGCCGGGTAGGCGTCGAGGCTTTCTTCGGAATCAACGTCCGCGTCATCCCGTTCAAGGAATACGCGAAGCTCTTCGACGATGTCGCCATCAGCGGCGAAGACCGCGCCTGGATGCAGGCGCTCGTCGACGATGCGAGAGAGGTGCGCGGCATGACGCCGAAGGCGCTGGACAATGCCATCCGCGCCCACTTGGCGCTCAAACAGTTGATTCGGGAAGAGGGCGCCGACGGGATCACCATGAACTGTTTGCGTCGCGGCATGCTCAAGCCCTGCATCAGTTTCTCGGAACTCAACAGCGAACTCATCCCCGCCGCCTGCGAGAACGACCTGTCGGCCGCGTATACTCAATTGATCGGGCAACTTCTGACGGGACAACCCGGCTTTCAGCACAATCCCGCCTACGACACCGAGCGGAACCACTACTACGGTTCGCACTGCACCTGTCCGGCGCAGTTGAACGGCCCCGACGGGCCCCGGTCGTCCTACCTACTACGCCGGTTCGCCCACACCAACGAGGGAAGCTGTGCGGTCCAGGTCTTCTGGGCCGAAGATGAACCGGTGACGATGGTGCGCTATCACGCCAGCGAGGACCCCAAGCTCGACGTCTACGCGGGCAAGGTCGTCACGTCCTACCCCATGCCGCCCGTCGGCGGCTGCACGACCAACGTCGCCATCGAACTCGCCGACCGCAGCGACGCCTGTATGGTTCGGGGGCACCACAACCTATTGTTCACCGGTGACCACGCCCGACGCTTCCGCCTCTTCGCACGCTTGCACCGGCTACCTCTCGCTGACACGGGGTACGAGGGACCTTGGCCCGGATAGACGGCATGTTGGAGGAATTGGAGGAACCGTGGACGAAGTCGGGCGAAGAATTTGGGACCATCCATCGGACCCCTTGGCTCGACTGGCCCAACCTCACCGTTGCGGCCTCTCGGGCCTTCCGTCGCGCGCCCTACGGTTTCGCTTGTCGGTTCGGACCTTGTTCGGATCGAAGTCCGCGTTCGGGGTGGGAAACTGCGCGTTGACCTCCTCAAGGTGCTCTTGCAGCCGCAGGTGGAGGTCAGTCACCTTGTCGGGCATCTTCTGAGCCAGATCCTTGTGCTCGCCAATATCCTGAGCGAGGTCAAAGAGGCGCAATTCACCGGTTTCATAGAACTTGACGAGCTTGTAATCACCTAGACGAATGACGGAATGGGGACCATTGCCGCTCTGGTAGTGAGGAAAGTGGAAGACCAGCCCTTCGCGCGGACGTTTGACTACGCCGGCGCCCTCCGTGAAGAGCTGCGCGAAGTTGCCACCCTCGACGCCCTCCGGGAGCGGCGCATCAGCCCCGCCCAAAGCACACAGGGTCGGCAGCACGTCGTAGCCCACCACTGGCACATCGCAGAAGGCGCTTGCTTTGACGCCCGGGCCCCGGACAATGAGCGGGACGCGGATGCCGCCTTCAAACAACGAGCCCTTGCCGCCTCGCAGGGGGCGAACGTTTGAACCGCCGCCGGCGCCGTTGTCGGACATGTAGATCACGTAGGTGTTGTCCGTGATGCCGAGGGCGTCGATCTGCTTCATAAGCAGCCCGACGCCGGCATCGAGATTCTCCGTCATGGCCGCACGCTCGACGTCTTTGTGCATTTTGCCCGGCGTACGCTGGCGATAGGTTTCTTGCGTGCTCTTCAGAGAGTTCTCGGGATAGTGCAACGCATGATAGGAGAGTTGGACGTAAAAGGGCCTCCCACCTTTGACGGATTCTTCCATGAAGGCGTTGGCCCGCCTGGACATGCCGAAGATGTCGACGGGGTTGGGGTCGACAAAGGGGGCAGCATCTTTGTTGCTCGTGTCCCCGTCATGGACGTCGTATCCGTGGGCGCCGGGGCCGCCGCCGCCAAGATGCCACTTGCCGAAATGGGCCGTCGTGTAACCGGCGCTCTTCAACATCTCGGCAATTGTGGTTTCCTTCGCTGAAATATGCTTCTCGGAGTGTGGAGGAACGAGCTTGTAGTCGTCGGCTGCGGTCATGACGGGCGCGGCCTTGCACCAATGCAATTGGGCAGGGCTCTTGCCTGTCTGAATGCTCACGCGCGTAGGAGAACAGACCGGCGCGGGCGCATAGGCGCTGGAAAAGCGCATTCCTTCGCTGGCGAGAATCTCCAGGTTAGGCGTCCGGTAGAAATCGCTCTTGGAATTCGGAATGTCCGGATGCATTTGGACGGACAGGCCCGTCCAATCCTGGTCATCGGACAGGATGAAGACGAAGTTGGGCTTGCTCTGTTCCGGCTCGCCTTGGGCAGAACAGCGCCCGATTGCCAGAAAGCCCATTGCGCTTGTGCCAGCAGACGCCAGAAAACGTCTGCGACTCACGGAAGTTGTCTCGGACATGCTCATCTCCTCAGTTTCCACTATAGATAGCCGAGAGAGCGAAGGACATTCTCGCGTTCCGTCGCGGAGTCTCTGCCGGGTTTGCGGCGCCCTCGCTCGGGTTCTGTTTTCACTCGGTCCAGGCCGGTCTCACCTTTCATGGACGAAGGTAATTCAATCGGCCCCATGGGCGTGAGATCTCTGCCTGTGAACCCAGCATAGTCCAAAGGATAGCGATGCACCTTGAATACCGCGTTCAGATAATGGCCTCGGTCATCGACGCCGGGTTGCTCGCCTTGGGCCAAGGTTCCGCCCCGGACAACGGGATTGACGTATTTCCAGACTGTTTCACCTTGTTGGGTGACCTCGAAGAACGCCCCCAACACCCCCGAGCATATCAGGGTATTGCCGTTAGGCAACCGGTGGGCGCCGGATATTTCCGAGGAGAAGAACTCGGCCTTGTTGGGAGCTATGTAGGTCCAAATCGGCTTGGCGGGGCCATACGTTCCGCCCTGCGCTATTGCGTAGTCTCCGTTCGCATTGACGGGCGGCACGATCTCCTCAACGGATGAGTAACCGCGGTCCAGGCCGTTGTTGAAGATTAGGATATTCCCCGCGCCAGGGTGGCCGTCTGGAATCCAATGTGCGTCATGCTGCTGGAAGAGTTGCCGGTCGCGATCGTCGCCTCGGCCGTAGGCCGCCGGGTTGCCCCAGCGATAGAGTAGGCCGCCGGCGGGGCTAGCCGCCTCCTCGGTCGTGGTGGAATGAACGAGGACCCAGACCTCGTTGCACCCTCGAACGCTCAGCATGAGCTGGTCGAGCTTTTCGTTGTAGGCGATGGAGTTCATATGATTCCAGAACGCGGGAACGCGGCGTCCGTTGCAGTTGACGTCGATGCGCTCCGGATGCTCCGCGACCCGGCCATAGTTGGCCTTGCTCGAATCGCGTTCCTGAATCAGATGGTCCCATACGTGCCACTCCCAGACGATTCTGCCACCCTTCGGGCGTGTGGGCTCGATCTCCATTACGTAGTCTGGATATAGCTCGCCGTCGCGTATCAGGGCCGGGTCGAACCCCGCTTCCACACACTGCCCCAGGCCCCTTCGTTCCACGGCCAGGGCAAGGATGTTGCCGTTCGGCATAACCGCAATCTCGTGGTGGAGCATGTGCTCGTCGGTCGCATAGTCGAACTCCCACACGAGATTGTCGTCCCAATCGTACTCTTCAATGCGACCGCCTTCGCCGCCCCGGGTGAATCCCCGCGCATGGGTGAAGCAACAGCGCAGCAGGTTGCCATTGTCCAGCAAGTAGACCGTTTGTCCGGGTTCGTATTGACAGTTTGTCCACTTATGGACCTTCTGGCCTTGATTGTCGATGAGGTACGTCATGTTCCGATGCTTGGGCGCGAAGAGCGTATACCCGGGGGCCGCCTTCGCCGCATTGGTTACCAGGCCGAGTCTTCCTTCCGAGACTGTGGCGATGTCAAGGGCGGTCTTCTGTCTTCCGCCTCGTTGCCTCCCTCCCTCACGGGGTTCCGGGGGGCGCTGTGAGCCTCGGCCCTCCCCGCGCGGCTCAGGTCTCTGGACATTCTTCGCATACTGCCGCGAATCTGATGGGCGCTGAGAATCCCTGTCGTCTTGACGACGCGGACCGCGGTGCTCGGGTCGCCGCGCACTTGTTTCGCGTTCGCGCGCTTGCCCGCGACCCTGCTGCATCGCACCATTCCTGCGGGGGGGGGCCGGACGTCCGCTGCCGGGCTGTCCAGCCTCCAGTTCCTCTCTTGACAGGTTGCCGTCCTGATTTCTGTCACGTTCAAAGA
>JAAEQP010001049.1 GCA_024231375.1 bacterium
AGCGGGGTAATGCCCGTGGAGCCAAGGGACGTAGGAAGGTGGATGCGGGATGACCGGAGAATCGGAACGCCAACCGGGTGCAGTGTCCGCCGTGCCCAAAAGGCCGCGGACTAAACCCGACGGAGAAATTCGCGGTTGTTGGCCGTGGACGGAACCGACAGTCTGGACCAACCGCATGTTGACTGCTCTGGAAAACGGAGTACAAGGAGGGAAATGGCACAGTCTGATGGATAAAGCCTGGTCCGAGGCCAATCTGTTTTCGGCGTACACGCGTGTGGCCGAAAACGACGGGGCCGCGGGCGTGGATCACGTCACGATCGCTGCTTTCTCCAGCCGCCTCGACGAGAACCTCAATCGCTTGCAACGCGAGTTGCGGGACGAAACTTATCGCCCGCATGCAGTGCGGCGGGTTTACATTCCCAAGCCGGGGAGCCGCCAGCGGCGACCGTTGGGAATACCCACGGTTCGCGATCGGGTGGCACAGACGGCTCTGCGGAACGTGTTGGAACCCATCTTCGAGCGGGATTTCGCCGAGCAGAGCTACGGCTTCCGTCCCGGTCGCGGCTGCAAGGACGCGTTGCGACGTGTCGAGCAGTTGCTGAAGGCGGGTCACACGCATGTCGTGGATGCCGATCTGAAAAGCTACTTCGACACGATCCCACACGAAGAACTGTTGGCACGGATTAAGCAGAAGGTCGTCGACGGCCGCGTGTTGCGGTTGATCGAGCGATTCCTGAAACAGGGCGTGCTGGACGGCATGCACGAGTGGACGCCGGAAGAAGGCAGTCCGCAAGGCGCGGTCATTAGTCCCCTGCTCAG
>JAAEQP010001050.1 GCA_024231375.1 bacterium
AGGATATTCACCAGTCCACCCTCGGGGGGCACCACGACGTTGCCTTCGAGCCAGCCAGGCCGCTCGCCGGGATACCACGCCGGGTCGAATTTGAGTCGGTTCGAGAAGGTCCAGTTGGCGGCGTTCAACAGGTCGGCGTCGACCGGGACGGACATGACAAACGCGCGGAAATGGGGGCCCCAGCCGCCGCCTCCCCGCGAGTCTTCCATCGTGCGCCAGATGCGGCCTTTATGCACCACCACGGGCATGGGCGCGCAGTGGTACTTGCCGTCGTCGAGGAGCAAGCCGGCCGATGCGTCGTCGGGCGTGGTCCAAGTGAGGCCGCCATCGGTCGATCGACGAATGGCCACGTTTCCGTAGCGTGCGGTCGTGCCGATGATGTAGAGATCGTCTTCGTGGACGAAGAGCGTCGACCACCATTGGCCGTCCAGGTCGGCGAGACGCGTCCACGTCTTGCCTCGGTCCTTCGATCCCAGCACGGTAGTCTGACGCATTGGCGTGCCCGGGCCGAACCAATCGTGGGACGCCACGTACGAACCGTTCGGGAGAATGGTGATGCTGGGGGACCCAATGTAGATGCGACCGAAATCGGGCGATGTGTCGATGACCACACCCGGCGGCGGCGTGATCTTGAATTCCTCGATGACACCCGCACGCATTTCTGGAGCAAGCACGATGACGCCGGTCCAGTTGCCTTGGGGAATGGAGATAGTTTCGCCGGCCTTGCCTTGTTTGCTGTACACGTGGAGCGCCGTGTACCCCGCGCTGGTGTAGTGGAATTTCACGCCGTCGAGCGACTCCCACCCGGCCATGTCGACGCCCTTCTGGGTCGGCGCCGTGGCCACGTAGACGGGCCCATCCGAGGCAGGCGTGACTTCGATGCGTGACTGACGCCCGCCCCACGTCTGGGTGAACTGCCAACCCGCGAATTGTTCCGGCACCTCCTTCCAGAGATAGTCCCGGTTGCCGAAGGCGACTGCGTCTTCCTCGAAGATCGCCACCTCGAACGCCATGCCTTGTACGGTCACGGCAGGCGCTTGTTCGGCCGCCTGTGCGCCGAATGCCGCCAGCGGCACGAGCGCCGTCAGCAATGCCGTGTGGAATCCTCTCGATCGCATCGAATGGTCCCCCCGTCGTTGATCGCCGCCTAGTTTGCCAAGTCCGTTACGATACCGGCTCCCGCACGTTGGGGCAAGCCGGGGGCAGTGGAGCGGTTGAAGGAGTCCCGGGCTGTCATGCGTAGGCCGCGATAAGGGTGGGACAGATGGGCTGTTGAAGAGGTCGGAGCCCTAGCGCGATGCCGCGAAAAGGCCAGGGACAGACCCGTCTCGCTACGCTCGCTGGGGTCAGTCCCGGCGTTTTCGCTCAAGTTCTCGGCGTTCTCTGAAAGTAGCTGCGAACGAGGAGCCGGACCGCGGCCGGCCAGAGCGTGAATGAGTGCGAGTCCTTCAACGGCCCCGCAGTCCGGAACGTGCGCCTACGCCGGTTCCTCGAAGTCGGGGAAGTAGGTGAAATCTGCGCCGAATGTGTCCATGGCGGCGACCTCATCGCCTTGCAGCCGCACGCGGATGGGATGGATGTGGTTGCGTTTCATGGTGATCGCCCGCTCGGCCAGAGGCAGGCCGATGTCCAGCCGTTTGCCCGAGGGCAAGTCGGGGAACACGAGCCGGTTGCCGTCCCAGAAGAAGTCCTTGGTCTGGCAATCCAACCCCATGGCGTGGCGGTCCGCCCACGCAGGCAGCCTGAGGAACAGCGTGCCCGGTTGGCGCATGCGGATGCTGAGTTGTCCGGTGGGATAGGGGGACCGCACTTCGACGGCGGGCGTGTCTTTGGAGAACAACAGGTTGACATGGTGCCCGAGGTCGTCGGAGTAGACCGCCTCGCGCCATGCTTCGCACAGCGACCCCACCACGCCGCCCACGATGTCCATGTTGAAGTAGAGACCGCCGCTGCGTCCCGCGTTGATGGACTTGTGGCCGTAAGGCGCGGGGAAGCCCCAGGCCCCGCGATGGCGGTCGGCGATGTTGTGCAGCCCGTCGATCCCATTGGGGTTGTCGGGCTCCTCGACGAAGGACACGTCGCGAAGCTGGCTCGGCAGCAGATGCGCCCGCAACATCAACTCTGCGTCATCGTAGTACCCGGACCAGCCATGCCGTGCGAGGAGCAATGCCGTCTCCAGGATGTCGCCCGTGTTGTTTGCTTCTCCGTGGTCGGTCTGGCCTTTGGTGACCTGAAGCGCGCTTTCCGGGGACCACCCGATTTCGTCGCGGATGGCCCACAGCCCGTTGTCGTAGAAGGTCCGAACCCGTTCGAACAGCGCCGCGTCGTCCGTCAGATCGGCCATCTGTGCGAGCGAAGACAGGCAGCACGTCACCGAATGCGAGTGGTACTTGAACACGTCCACGTCGAAATGCCCGTCGGCGGGGAAGAACTCGTCGAGGAGCTTGTCGCGCACGAGCATGGCGAGATGGAGCGCCCGTTCCGATCGGGTCACGCGGTAGTACTTCACCAACGGTCCCAACGCACGGCCCAGGTCGTGAACAAAGGACAGGGTGTCCAGGTACTCCAGTCCCAGGTCGTTGGCCAGCTTGTCCCGGTCCCAACCGCCCTCCGGGGTCCAGGATGCCAGGATGAACTGAATACTCCGTTCGGCCACGTCGGCGGCCTGTTCGTCCGAACGGTACTTGGCCAGTGAGTAGAGGGCATGCAATCCCTCGCGCACGTTGTGCGCGCAGAACGCCTTGAGCGGCCCGCCGGGTGCGGTTCGGTTGAGCGGCAACGGCGCCGGCCCGGAGTACGAAAGGCGGGCAGCCCGCGCATGTTCCTCAACGGCGCCAGCCGGCAGCTGGGTCCCGAAGGCGTCTTCGGCGTTGAGCAACGCGTTCAGGTGTCGGCCTGACACGTGGGATTCGGATGTCCACTTGCTGAACGTGAGACTCGCCTTCTCCCTCGGCCACACGCACGCGCCGAAGAAGGGCATGTTGTCGTCGTCCGCGTTGAAGACGTTGGCCATGGTGCGGCATCCCAGCGCCACGGCGCCCGGAATGTCGCGGGTGTTTACGTCACTCACTCGCATGATGGGGTCTCCCAGAGTTTTCTGTGCAGAGACTATCGCAGACCGGAATCCCTGGCGCAAGGACTTGGCTGGTCCCCGTTCGGCGTTTCTGTTCTGATGGGTGTGTGGCCTCTTCACAGGTTCCGTCGCCCCTACCGAGGCTTTCTGGTTGGGGGGGGCTTTTTTGGCGCCTTAGCCCGTCTCATGCCGCTTGGGCCGCGAGTTTCCGCAGCCGCAATCCGGTGACCAGGTTGTGGGCCAGTGCATACATCAGGGCGACGGTCCGTACCTTCTTGAGTCCTCGCGCCGCGAAGCGCAGCAGACCTCGGTTGCGTGTTTGGGCGTTGGCCCACTCCGTGGTGGATGATCGCTCTTTGTAGAGTTCGTTCGCCTCGGCAGTGGCCATGCGAGCGCGCCACTGTATCACGCCGGGCCCGTCTCCGGGCTTGGGTTCATGCGGGTCGTTCTCGGGATTTCGCGGCGGTCTGACCGGTACGAACACGGTGCAGCCCAGTTCCGGCCGAGCCATGCTCTCGATGTCCGCTTTCTGAACGTAGCCTCCGTCGGCCAGCAACTCCTCGGGACCTCGCCCGCAACGGTCGAGCATCCCATCAAAGGCCGTCCGGAAATCCGCCAGGGAGTGGTAGTCTACCGGCACGCCTCCGTACAACCGCCGGTACGGTGCATCCCGGCCGCACAGCTTCTCCAGCCGCCACGCCGAGCCCACCCCACAAGCAGCCGCCGGTCCGTGGCTGGCCGTCCCGCGACGCTTCGTCTATTGATGCAACCCTTCCGGAAGTTCTTACACGCTCTTGGGATGACGTGGAGGTTGGGTGTTGGCGTGATCCATGGAGGGCAATAACGCCATATCCTCATTGCGAGGAACCGTAACAACGGGGAGGACGTGCCATGCTTGGGGGGATTCCGATTCGGACTGCAATGCGCACGGCGCTGGCGGTAGCGCTGGCGACGGGCTGCGCGCTCGCGGGCACCGCGGAGACCCGGACCGATCTGCCGACGCTGGACGAGGTGGTGGCGGGGTTGCCGCGGCATGACTTGTCGGGGACGGTGGTCGACGAGGATGGCGCGCCGGTCCGGGGAGCAGAGGTGTTCCTGTACTACATGCGCAACGACCATGGGTTGCGCAACCGGCTCGCGGGTAGGGCCAAGACGGGTCGGAAGGGCCGGTTCAAGTTCACGCAAGCGGTTGTTTGGGAACCGATTATGGAGTTCGACAACGAGCGCGGGGGCCGGTACGCCGTCATCGCCAAGCACAAGCGCCACGGGATCAACTTCCAGGTAGTCCTTGAGCAGGACATCTCCCCTGGAAACACGGCGTACACCGACATCACCGTTCGCATGCGGGAGCCCCGTGAAGAAGAGATGATGGTGAAAGACGCCGAGGGCAATCGTCTGGAAGGGGCGCGCGTCTTCCTTGTCGAGGGTGTTCTCGAAAATGGGAAGAGCCAGGAGCTTGCACCATCTCGGCGCCATCTTGTATTGACCGAGGACATCGGGCTGAGTTCCGGCGTGACCGACAAACTGGGCCGCGTCACGCTCGCGGCGGTGCTGAAGGGCGCGGCGTTCAGGGCGAAGAAGGACGGGTACACGGCGGAAGACGGTAGCGCGGCAAGAAACGGCGGCGCGATCACCTTGTACCCAGCGGCCCGGATGTCGGGCGTGGTCCGACAGCCGGATGGGACACCCTTGCCGGGCGCGGCCGTGTGGATACGGCACCGAACTCGTAGTATTGACCGCATGCTGGCCACCACCTCGAACGATAGAGGCGAGTATGGGCTGGCGGCCGTTCCGGCCAACGTGTCCTTGCCGCTAACGGAGGGCGTAGGGCCAGACGGCAGTCGAGGCTTCCTCCTTGTCATTGCTGAGGACTTGCGTCCAGGCTCCGCGTTGCGGTGCAAACGCGAGCAGATCGAGGTGCCGCCATCCATCGAGACCGAGCAGGACTTGGCGTTCTTGAACGGGGCGACCATACGCTGTCGTGTCCGCGACTGGGCCGACGGCTCGCCTGCACCGGGCGTCGAGATAGATATCATCGAACGGCAGCCAGACCGAACCGATCGCGGCAGGACGTGGAACGTGACCCCCGACGACCAGGGACGGATCTCGTTCCTCGTCACTCCCGGCCTCACGATATCAATGAACTACACGAAGTCTACTACGGGCGCCTACATCCTCGACGATGGCGGGGGACCATTCGGATCAACAGGGATACGCTCCCTTGGGGCCTTCGAGTCCGATACCGAAGGCCCGGAACTCTTTGTTCCAAAACTGCTCACACACCCTCTGAAGGGGCGTGTGGTCGATGAGGCTGGGCGGGGAGTTGCGGGCGCCACGGTGTGGGTATGCGCGGACGTCCCCCATGTGGCCACAGACGCGAACGGCACGTTCAGGCTGAAGGCCGTCCCGGCCGACCGCGACTTCGACCTCCTTGCCGTGTCCAGCGACGGTTCCCGTATGGGCGCGGTGCGGATGGAGGCGGGTTCCGTCTCGGCCGAGGTCCCCATTGCAGCGGTCCGGGAATACGACGGCGCGGTGAGCAATGAAGGTGGTCTGCCCGCGGGCAATCTGTCGTTCCGGCTTGCGCCTCGTCTGAACGGCACGACACTCCATGCAGCCGAATCGTCACACACCACGGATGCTGAAGGACAGTGCCGTCTGGGACGGCTGTGTCCCGACGTGCCTTACCGCGCATGGTGGGCGGGTGGCTCGGAAAGCAACCGGGATTACGGGGAAGACGACGCACCCGTAGACGTTGCAGCGGCCGGTCCGGGAGAACCGGTACGGTTCGTGGCACGGCAGTATGTCAATGCCCTCATGGGGAAAGTGGTCGACAAGGGCGGCAATCCGGTAAAGGACGCACGGCTCTGGATCGCAGACGGCAGGATGTCGGCGGAAGACCCGTCCTCCCAGAAGATCCGGACCGACGACGCGGGCGAGTTCACGGTCTCTCGTCTGGCCGACGGGGATGTGGTCCTGATGGCCCGCGCTGACGGGTTCCGAAACCGGATGGTCTGCGTGCGGAGCGATGCGGTAGACGCGGTTGTTGACCTTCATCCGCTGTCTGATCGGCCAATTCTGCGCGTGAGCGTGCGCGATGAGAAAGCAGAGCCGGTCACCAACGCCGGAATCACGATCCGGCAGGATGCGCAGCATGGCGTTGCGGAGGCGATGACCTATCCCACGGTGTATACGGATGCGAATGGCCGCGCGGACTTCGAGTTTCCGCTTCCCGAGAAGGGGCGCCTGTATCTGGGGACTGTTGTGTGCGATGCGCCCGGATACAACATTGAGTCTCACTGGGTCAATCTGGCATCGAACGCGGAGATACGGTTTATGCTTCGACCGGAGGAATCGTTCTGGCGAGGGCGCGTGATCGATGCGTCAGGTTCGCCCGTGGAGGGAGCAGAAGTCGTGGTCGCGAAGATCATCCACAAAGACGCACGGATCCACAAGGATGGGCTCCGATATTCTATAGGAACGGACACGTCGGTGACATCGCCCGAGACCTTCACGACAGCCGCGGACGGCCGGTTCGTCCTGCACCGCATTGGATCCGACTACCAGGCATCCTGCGTGGTACGCGCGGCCGGACACGCGCCGAACTCGGCGTACTTCATGCCTGAGGATGCCGACCGCACTGTGGTGGTGCGCTTGGCCAAGGCGGGGCGTGTGGAGGGCCATGTTGAGTTTGAAGGGATGGAGGGCGATCTTCCCCCGATGCACTTCAGCTTGGGGTGCTATCACGGCGGCGTGCACTACAAGTTCCGTATCAATCCTGATGGAACGTTTGCGCCGCGCGATGTGGCTGCGCGGACGTACGAATGCCGACCGCCGTTCCATTTGCCGCCTGAACTGAGCACCTATGTCGCGCCGCCGAGAATGGAGGTGAAGATTCAGGAAGGGCAGACAACCGAGTTGGAACTGCGATTTGAGAGAGGCACGCGCGTGAGCGGGACTCTGGTTGAGGCGGCCACGGGCAAGCGGCCGGACGCGACGTGCCGGGTGTACGTTGAACGGGCGGACGGCTATACGGCGCGCGTCAAGTGCGAGCCCGACGGTTCCTGGGAACTCTATGCGCCGGCGGGGGACTTGGACCTGGGGTATGACCTCAAAGGACAGGACGCCTCGTCTACGGGCAGAAGATTGATGGTTGTGAAGGGTACGCCTCTGAAGGGCGTGTCCATCGAGATTCGGGATGAGCGCGAGAGCGGGGACACGTAGTCGCGCCGGGGACGGCCCTTGGTACATGTTCCCGGGGAGGCGCCCATCCGTCATGCTGAGTGAAACGAAGCATCCCGCACTCCGGCACAGTTGCTGGGGCGAGAGATCCCTCGACTTCGCTCGGGATGACGTGTAGGTTAGGTGTTGGCGTGATCCATGGAGGGCATTAGCGTCATAATCCTCATTGCGAGGAGCCGCAGCAACTGGGAGGACATGCCATGCTTGGGGGGATTCCAATTCGGGCCACGATACGCGCGGCGATGACTGCTGCGCTGGTGCTGAACTGCGCGCTGGCTGCCGGGGCCGCGGACCTACCAACGCTGGACGAGGTGGTGGCGGGCTTGCCGCGGTATGACCTGTCAGGCACGGTGGTCGGCAAGGATGGTGCGCCGGTCCGTAAGGCCGAAGTGTTCCTCTACTACCAACGCAACGATAGAGGCTTGCGCAACCGGTTCGTAGGCAAGACCAAGACCAATCGGAAGGGCCAGTTCGCGTTCAAGCAGGCGGTGGTCTGGGAGCCCATCACGGAGCGCGAGAACCGGTTTGGCGGCCGGTACGCGGTCCTTGCCAAACACAAGGGGCACGGCATCAACTTCCGTATGGTGCTTGAAGATGATCGCGGCGAGGCCGCGGACGCCTATACGAACATCATTATCCCCATGCGCGAGCCGGTGACGTGCAAGGCCATCGTCAAGGACATCGAAGGCAATCGGCTTGAGGGCGTGCCCGTCTACCTGTGCGGAGCGCGGCTGCCTGAGGACGAATGGGTGGATGACAACCGGGCGAGACAATACCTCAGACTGAATGAGGACATCGGCATCAGTTCGGGCGTGACCGACAAAATGGGGCGGGTGGAACTGCTCGCGCCGGGAGATAGTTGCTACTTCTGGATTGAGAAGGATGGGTTCGTTCGCGGATGGTTGCCGACGTCGCGGGGCGGCCGGGTGTCCACACTCCACGCCTCGGCACGACTGTCGGGGACGGTGACGCTTGAGGACGGATCGCCCGCGCCGGGGGCCGCGGTGTGGATCGATTACGACGGGAACAGCTTGTCGTGGGAGGACGTGACCGTCGCGGACGAGGACGGGCGGTACGTGTTCGAGAACGCACCGGGCGACGAGTTTGCATTGACGCGCCAGAACCCCTCCGTGGCCAAGGGGCACGTTGGAGCGACCACCGTCACCGCCGAGGACCTGCGGCCGGATGGCACATTGATGGGCAAGAGCCGGCTCGTCAAGACCAAGGGAGGCGAGGAGAAGAAGGTCAATCTGAAACTCGTGCCGGGGGCAACGATCAGCGGACGTGTGGTCCACGTCACCACGGACGAGCCTGTACCCAACATTCAGATCGATGTCTACAAGACGATCCCGGGCAGGCAGTACCTCGATACGCAACGTATCGCGACGGACGAGTCCGGCCGGTTCTCAGTGACCGTGGCACCCGGAAGCGACATTCAGTTGCAGTACCAGCGGGCCGAGGACGGGTCCTATATCATCGACAAAGACTGGAAACAGCGAAATCACAACGCCGCCGCCTGGAAGGGCGTGGTCTCGGAGAGCATCAAAGATTTGGACCTCGAGATCATGACGTGGCCCGTTCAGCCCTTGATAGGACAGGTGGTGGATGCCGCGGGGAAAGGGGTGGCGAGTGCGACCGTATGGATGCATTCGGAGATCGCCGGCATCACCACTGACGAAGACGGCACGTTCACGCTCGACGTGGCGCCCACGGACCGGGATTTCGACCTGTTCGCGGTCTCGGAGTCGGAGGCCGAGGCCGGTCTGCTGCACGTGAAGGCGGGCGCGACGGAAGCCGTCATCGCCTTGGAACCCACGCGGACCTATGATGGGGAAGTAACCAACTTCGCCGGACTGCCTGCCAACAACCTCGCGTTCCACATGGACCTGCATCTGAACGATTCAAACATCTATCGCGTGCGGCGGGAGCCGGTCACCGACGACGAGGGCCGGTTCACGGCCGAGAATCTGTGTCCCAAGGCCGCATTCTATGCGTGGTGGTCGGCGGACAACGATCAGAACCGGGACTACAGCTACGGTAACGCTGACATTGACCTCACGGAGCTGGAGCCGGGCGCCCCCATCCGGTTCCAGGCGCGCCAGTTTCTCAATGCGGTGATGGGGAAGGTGGTGGACGCGGACGGCAACCCTATTGAGGGCGCGCACATCGCTCTGGGCGGCTATGGCATGAGGCCCCAGGACGTGCGGAACGAACGGGTCGAATCGGACGAGGCGGGCGAGTTCACCATGTCTCGTTTGGCCTATGGCGACGTGACGCTTGTGGTCAGCGCGGAGGGATTCAACGGTCGCCGCATCAAGACCGCGAGCGATGCCTTTGACTTGGTCGTGGCACTGCGTCCGAACTCGGAGCCGCCTGTCCTTGACGTGACGGTGCGGGACGAGGCCGGCGACCCTGTGGCCGATGCCCCGGTGACGGTGCGTTGGGAGAAGAACTCTGAGGGCAAGAGCAGTGTGATCACGGATGAATTCCGCACCAACGCCGAGGGGCGCGCGCGGCTCGTCAGACAGAGTCGCGAGGATGAGCGGCTTGGGCGCGGCGTGGCAGTCTGTGACGTGCCGGGATACGATCTTGCCGTGCGGGGCCTGAGAGAGAAGACAGACGACACGATTGACTTGGTGCTGCGCAAGTCGAATGAACCATGGTCGGGAACGGTGACGGGAACAGATGGGGCACTGTTGGCCGGCGCGCGAATCACGGCGTATGCGGTGCGCTCGACGGATGACCGAACCGGGTCCCAGACGGCTTGGTTCATCGAAGAGTCGCCGTTCGTTTGGGAGACGGATGAAGACGGGGCGTTCGCGCTGGAGCGGCTTGGCCGGCAGTACGCAGTCAGCTTCCGCATTGAAGCGGAGGGTTACGCGAAACGCGAATGCCATTTCTACGAAGAAAGTTCCGAGCTGCCCGTGTTTGCGTTGTCGCCCGGCGGACGGGTGCGGGCACGGATTGAAGTGGAGGACGGTACGGCGATTCCGCTCGACCTCTTGATCGGCCAACTCGTGGCACCGAGAAGTCACGGCCGGTTCGAAGCAACTGAGTCCGGGGAGTACATGGCCGACAATGTGGAACCCGGCCAGTACGACTGCATGCTGAGTGTTCGTGGCGACGCCGATGAGAAGTACCGGGCATACGTCCTGAAGAAGCGTCCGCAGGCCGTCGTCGAATCGGGTCAGACGACCGAGGTGGTCTTCGAGTTTGAGCGCGGCACGGCCATACGCGGCACGTTTATCGACCCGGCTACCGGCAAGACACCGGAGGGCCGGAAGTACGTGTATGCACGGGGGAATGACGGCACGAACTTCACGGCGCGGGTGCGGGACGACGGGACGTGGTCGGTCTATGTGCCGCCGGGAAGCTACGAGATCCGATACAACGACGGCGAAGGGAAGATGAAGACCGAGAAGACCGTCGAGGTCCGCAAAGGCGAGCCGGTGGAAGGCATCGCCATCGAGATGACGAAGGAAGATTGGTCGATTGCGGCGAATGCCCGCATAATGGTGGCAACACTGGAGGACGGTTCATGCGAGAGCGGAGATTGGTGGCGATGGCCTTGATCGCGGCGTTGGCCGTGGCAGTGCCGCTTGCCGCCCAGGCTGGGTGAGGATCGCCACCGCGGGGCCAGTTGGCCGCCGCTAAGATGGACAAACTCTGGGACAGCTCCATGGTGTCGCTTTCCGGAAGTCTGGCGAAAACCATCGCCTTGCTCGAGGAAGACAAGCCCGCCGAAGCGGCGCAGGAGTACAAACGCCGGTTTGTGCCCACCATGAAGAAGCTGTACTCGGAAGCGGCCGAGGTGTATCCAGTCCGCTTTTCGAAGGCCAAGGAATGGTGCGCATGGACCAAGCGCCTCTACATCTGGACGCGTAAGGCCGAAGACACGCTGACGCGCACAGAGAAAGGCGAGACGGACGGGGCCGTTCCATTTCTGCTGGTGTTTCGCGAGTACTTCTTCGTGTTGCACGAGGAGACGGGCCAGCTCGCGTGCGGCGACCACATCTACCTGTTCTACAAGGAACTCCTCCAGAAATCGCCGAAGATGGCGGTGCTGAAGAAGGCTGTAGCCGGCCTGGAGAAGGCCAAGCCGTCGATGAAGGCCAAGGGCGGCGCGGAAGCGTATGCGAAGGCCAAGGCCGCGTGGCTGGATCAGGTGTCGCCGGTGCTGGACGCAGGCGCGTTGGGATCGGCCGAGGTCGCCCAGCTCGTGGAGATGACGAAGCCCTTCTTTATGGCGTATGGACTGCCCTTCGAGTAGGGGCGGCGCGAGGACAGTGGGGCTGTTGAAGAAGTCTCAGTCTCTGGCGCGTAGCCCGCGATAAGCGGGGGACAGCCACCCATTGTTGCCCTAAGAAGGGCAATAATGGGACGCAAGAGCTTGGCAGTCCCCGTTTGTCGCTTCTGTTTTCGCGC
>JAAEQP010001051.1 GCA_024231375.1 bacterium
ATGGACTTCGCGATCGTGAGCGCCAGGGTGGCATTGGTCTCCCTCAGAACCTTGAGTGAGCGATGAGTCGGGGTTGAATTGTGTCGTTGCGAGACCGCAGGATTAGGCATCGGTCCATAGAGGTCTGTCGAGAAGAGCGCCGTGAACGGCGGCCAGTTGGGGAAGGAGGGAACGCGTGATGAGCAGGCTCTTGAAGCATCCCGACAGAGCAGCGGCTGAAGGGGGGTATGCCGTCTTCTGGGCGCGACGCGTGCTTCGGTGCATCGTGGTGGCTTCCGTGCTGGTCCTGGGGTGCGTGCGGGCACATGCCGAGGACATTTCGGACGGCGAGGGTTGTGTTGTCTTCATCCGGGATCCGGAACAAAGTCAGGCGTCGTCTTGGGAGATGCACGACGGCAAGATCCCGGGCCTTCATGACATGACCCTTGCGGAACTTCGGGGGAAGATAGCGGAGGTAACCGGAAGCACACCGCCTCGGAAGCCGAACGTGCTGTTCGTCGCGTTGGATGATATGAACGATTGGGTGGGGCATTTGGGTGGGTATGGAGGCACGGTGCATACGCCGAACCTGGACGGGTTGGCGGAACGCGGGGTGGCGTTCTCGAACGCGCATTGTGCGGCGCCGTTGTGCAATCCTTCGCGGGCGGCGATTATGACGGGGCTGCGGCCTTCGACGACGGGGGTGTATCACAACGGGCAGTGGTGGCGGCCGGCATTGCCGAACGTAGTGACGATGCCGGAGCATTTTCGGGCGAACGGGTACTACGTGGCTGGGGGCGGCAAGATCTTCCATCACACGCTGGGGAACAATCCGCCGGAGCTGTGGGACGAGTATCACGCGCAGGTTCAGGACAGTCCGTGGCATTTCGACTATCCGGTGGCGGGGCAGCATGTCGCGAAGAAGGGGCTGCATTGGCCGGAAGGGTTTCCACTGAACGGGATCGAGCATGTGCGCCGAGGCAAGAGGCCGCCGGGCAATTACCGGGAGTTCGACTGGGGTCCGTTCGACAAGCCGGATCTGGAGATGGGCGATGGGCAGACGGTGCAGTGGGCGGTCGACTTCCTGGCGAAGCCGCAGTCGAAGCCGTTCTTCCTGGCCGTGGGGGTGTATCGTCCCCATTTGCCGTGGTACGCGCCGCAGAAGTACTTTGACTTGTATCCTCTGGAGGACATTGTGTTGCCGGAGGTCAAGACGGATGACTTGGACGACGTGCCGGAGGCCGGTCGCCGAATGGCGGAGGCGCGTACGGCGGATTTCGAGTTGGTGAAGGAGGAGGGGCAGTATCGGGAGGCGGTGCAGGCGTATCTGGCGTCGATCAGTTTCGCGGATGCGTTGGTGGGGCGTCTTGTGAAGGCGTTAGACGAGAGCCGCCATGGTGAGAACACGATCGTGGTGGTGTGGTCAGACCACGGGTG
>JAAEQP010001052.1 GCA_024231375.1 bacterium
ACGGAGGAGACGTGGGCCACGATGCCCACGCTGCCGGACGGCACGACGATGGCGTTGGCGCAGACCAACCCCAGCGTTGACCCCACCTCGATCTGGGAGATGGGATGGACGGTTCCGGCCAACGTCGAGCAGGGCTATCCGGTGGCAGTCTTTGGGGCCAGGGACGAGGCCAAGTTGTGGAACGAGGAGCAAGTGCCATTTATGGTCAACCTGATCCCACCCGACCCGCCCCTGATCGTCCCCACACCGCCGCGCTACGTCAACACGAGCACGATCGGCGTGAGCGGCAGGACGGACGGCGCGTGGCGCGCAGTGACGCTGCACGTGCTCCACGACGGGACGGAAACGACGTATCTGGCCGAGACGCAGACTATGCCGTACTGGGATATCCCGGTTGTCACGCTGGGCGAGGGCCAGAATGTATTGTGGGCCACGAGCCGTGATCTCTTTGGCAACGTTTCGGCATCGTCGGCCCAGGTGGTGGTGACGGTAGACACGTCTCCGCCGCAGGTGACAGCCTGGGCGATCCCGGCGATCTTGCGCAGCGGGACGACGCTCACGCCCACGGCGGAGGTGGACGACAATCAGTCCATCGCGGGCGTGTGGGCTGAGGTGATCCACCCCAACGGTGGAGAACTGGCGTTAAGCTATCACGCTGGCGATGATCTGTGGCGGCAAAGCTACGTCATAGACAGTCCTGGCCTGGCGGGAGAGGGAGAAAAGTCGTTCCAGGTCCGAGCCAGCGACGTGGCAGGCAACACGAGCGTGGAGACAGTGACGGTGACGGTAGACAATACCGCCCCCACGGGCGCGGTGCGGATCAACGGCGGCGACGAGTTTTCTGCTCAGCACGAGGTGCTGCTGACCTTGGTCGCGACGGATACCTACACGGTGAGCGACGTGCTGTTGAGCGACGATTGTTGCCCAACCCAGGGCTGGCAGCCTTACGCGCCGGGCGATGTGGCCTGGACGCTGGCTGGCGGGGAGGGCGAGCGGCAGGTGTGGGCGCGGTACCGGGACGCGGCGGGGAACGAATCGGCGTGGTACTCGAACGCGATCACGGTGGACACGCTGCCCCCGTCGGCATCTATCTACGATATCGTCGAAGACAGTCCCTACGTTTACGTGGACGGCGTAGTCTACTATGGGGCACAGGCGGGCAGCTTTGAGGTGCAGGTGGCGGCGTATGACAACGGCAGTGGTCTGGCGCAGGCCGAGTTCCCGGCGGCGACCAGCGCGGGCGGGGTCTATGACACGGCGTTGGCGGGCGATCACCAGTACGCGCACACTTATGCCTTTACGGCTGCTTCGACGGAGGAAGGCGCTTATCAGGTAGTGGTGAGAGACCAGATGGGATATGAGGCCGAGGCGAATTTCACACTGGTGCGCGACGCTGCCCCGCCGCAGGTGCGTGTGGACGCGACGGTGCAGGGCGGCATTGTCACCGTCTCCTGGGGTGCCTCTGACGGTGGCTCTGGTTTGAACACTTGCACGCTGGAGGTACGCGAGGGCGATGGCGAGTGGCAGACGTTCTCGACGGACTGCGCGGGGACGGACACGTACGACAGTGCGTCACCCGGTGAGGTTTGCACCTTCCGCCTTGTCGCCAGCGACAACACCGGCAACCAGGCCAGCGCCGAGGAAACAACGGGAGTGTCGCGGGTGACCAAGTATTATTACGCCG
>JAAEQP010001053.1 GCA_024231375.1 bacterium
CAGGGCATCGCGGCGGACGGCCCGGGCAACGTCTACGTCTCTGACTGGGAGAACCATCGGATTCAGAAGTTCGACTCGGACGGAGCGTTCCTGACCAAGTGGGGTGATTGGGGCGCCGCCGACGGGAAGCTGATACAACCCCAAGGCACCGCGGTTGATGGCTCTGGCAACGTCTACGTCGCGGACTTCGAGAACAATCGAATCCAGAAATTCGACGCAAACGGTGCGTTCCTGTCCAAATGGGGAAACTGGGGTACCGGTGACGGTCAGTTTCGCAAACCTTCCGACGTCGCGGTAGACGGTTCCGGCAACGTCTACGTCGCGGACTTCTGGAACAGCCGCGTCCAGAGATTCGATTCTGACGGCACGTACCTGGGCAAGTGGGGCAGTGCCGGCTCGGGCGACGGACAGTTGCGAGAACACTATGGTATCACGGTGGACGGTTCGGGCAACGTCTACGTTGTAGACTCTGGGAACCAACGCATCCAGAAATTCGATGCGGACGGTACATTCCTGACGAAATGGGGAAGCGCTGGCACGGGGGACGGACAGTTCCACTGGCCGCGAGACATCGCGATAGGTCCGGACGGTGCAGTCTACATTGCAGACGGCATAAACGACCGCATCCAGAAATTCGATCCAAGCGGCGCCTTCCTAACGAAGTGGGGCACCGACGGTTCCGCGGACGGACAGTTAAGGGGAGCCCGGGGTGTTGCAGTGGACAGCTCTGGCGTCGTCTATGTCGCGGACGCCGGCAACCGCCGCATTCAAAAGTTCAGTTCCGATGGCACCTTTCTGAGTAAGTGGGGTAGCGAGGGCAGCGGCGAGGGCCAGTTCAACTCTCCCGGGGACATCGCCGTGAACGGCTCGGGCATCGTCTACGTGGCGGATGCGGGCAACAACTGCATTCAGAAGTTCGACGCCGACGGCGCATTTCTCGTCAAGTGGGGCAGCTGGGTTCCTGGCGGCGGGGAGATGAATCTGCCTAGGGGCGTTGCGGTGGACGGGTCGGGCAACGTCTACGTCGCAGACTGGTTCGAGGATTGCGTCCAGAAGTTCGACAGCGATGGCGCGTTCCTGACAAAGTGGGGCAGTTCAGGCACGGGCGACGGCCGGTTCGCAACCCCTCACAGTGTTGCGGCGGATGGCTCAGGCAATGTCTACGTCACAGACTGCAACAACCACCGCATTCAGAAGTTCGACACCGAAGGCAACTTTCTTGTCAAGTGGGGAACACGGGGTAGCGGCGACGGCCAGTTTGAAGGTCCCACGGGCATCGCGGTGGACGGGACGGGCAACGTCTATGTCGCTGAGTGGGGCAATCACCGCATCCAGAAGTTCGATGCGAGCGGCGCATTTCTGACCAAGTGGGGCAGCTCGGGCACGGGCGACGGGCAGTTCAGCGCTCTCTGGGGCATAGCCGTGGATGGGTCCGGCCGCGTCTATGTCTCGGATACCTACAACAACCGCATCCAGAAGTTCAGACCCATAGTCCTAACTGATCGCGCCAAGGCCATTGTCGTGGCTGGCGGCGGACCGTTTCCGGGCAATAGCCTCTGGAACGCGACGGTGGGCTCGACGAACTACGCGTACGCGGCCCTGACGAGTCAGGCCTTCACCAAAGAGACCATCCACTACCTTTCGGCGGACACGGATCTCGACCTGGACAACAACGGGGTCGCGGACGATGTGGACGGGGACTGCACGAAGGCGAATCTCCAGAGCGCGTTGCTCACGTGGGCGCCGGCGGAACTCGGGGGCCTTCCCACAGGGGATGTCGTCCTGTACCTCGTGGACCATGGCGGCCCGGACACCTTCCGCATAAGCGAGACCGAGGTTCTCACGTCCGCCGAACTCGCGCCGTGGCTGGATACGTTGGAAGCCCAGATTCAGGGCAAGCTCATCGTGGTGGTGGACGCCTGCTACTGCGGGTCGTTCATTGACGACCTCTCTTCGCCGGGCCGGATTGTCATCGCGAGCGCGGCGGCCGACGAGGAGGCCCGGTTCCAGCGGTCGGTGTCGTTTTCGGACTACTTCTGGACGCGGGTGTTCGCGGGCGACACGGTGCAGGCGGCGTTCGATGTGGGCGTGGAGGGCATGGCGCTGCAGACGCCGATGCTGGATGACAACGGCAACGGCACGGCCAACGATGCGACCGACGGCGCGGTGGCGTCGGTGACCCACATCGGTACGGGCACCCAGAACACCTTTAACGCGCCTGTCATCAGCGCAGCCGTGGGGGACCACACGCTCACGGGTACGGCCACGACGACGCTGTGGGCGGACGTGACGGATACCGACGGGGTGGCCAGTGTGTGGGCCGTGATCCTGCCGCCGGACGCGGCATCGGCGACCAGCTATCCGAGCGAACCCCTGTGGCCGGATACGGGCGCACGGTGGGAGAACACGGTCGACGTGTTCACGACCGAAGGCACCTATACCGTGCTCCTGTACGCGCGCGACCGCATAGGAAGTACGAGCGCGCCGTCGGTCGTCGAGGTGACGGTGGGCAGTCCCTTGCGCCGCAAGGCGCTGGTGGTCGCGGGCGTCTCCGATGCGGCGTCGACGCGGTGGCCGGGCATCGAGTACGCGGCGGACCAGGCATACAGAGCATTGAAGGGCCAGTCCTACTCGGATGACGACATCTACTACCTCAGCGCATCCGGCACGGTGGGCGTGGACGGTTCGGCCACCTGGAACAACGTGCGCTACGCCATCGAGACCTGGGCGGCCACAAACACCCACGACTTGGTGGTGTACCTGGTAGGCGAAGGCACGCCGGGCGCGTTCACACTGAACGCAACAGAAGCGGTGACAACAGCGGAACTGGACGGGTGGCTGGACACGCTCCAAGGCACGTTGCCCGGCGGCGTGGTGGTGTTGGCGGACGTGGACTACGCGGGCGCAATGCTGCCCGACCTGATGCCTCCGGCGGACAAAGACCGAATCGTGATAGCCAGCACGGGCGCTTCCGATCCGATGCGGATGCTGTACGGAGGGGCGGTGTCGTTTTCGACGTACTTCTGGGCCGAGGTGCTAAACGGGGCCAAGGTGGGACCGGCCTATTCCTACGCGGCGGTGGCCATGCTTTACGCGGCGGGCGCCTCGTCGATGCTGGACGACACGGGCGACGGGCTGTTCAACCTCAAGGGCGACGACCCGGATGGCGTCTATTCCCGCGCATACCGGATTGGTTCCGGGATTCTGTTGGCGGGCGACGAACC
>JAAEQP010001054.1 GCA_024231375.1 bacterium
GGCATCGCCTGGGATCTGCGCAAGTCGCAGCCGTACGACGTGTACGACCGGATGGACTTCGACGTGCCGGTCGGCACGCGCGGCGATTGCTATGACCGGTTCATGGTGCGCGTCGAGGAAGTCCGCCAGTCGGCGCGGATCATGAAGCAGTGCCTGCGCGATATGCCGGAGGGGCCGATCGCGTCGCTCGACCGCAAGGTAGTGCCGCCCAAGCGCGCCGAGATGAAACGCTCGATGGAAGCATTGATCCATCACTTCAAGCTGTACACCGAAGGCTATCACGTGCCCGCAGGCGACGTGTATGTCGCGACCGAAAGCCCGAAGGGCGAGTTCGGCGTGTATCTGGTCGCGGACGGCACCAACAAGCCGTATCGCTGCAAGATCCGCCCGACCGCCTTCTCGCATCTGCAGGCGATGGACTTCATGGCGAAGGGCCACATGCTGGCGGATACGACCGCCATTCTGGGCGCGATGGATATCGTGTTCGGGGAGTGCGACCGGTGAGCAGCGCACGTCTCGCCACCGCGCATCGCATGATCGCGCTGTACAACGCGCAGGATGCGGACGGCTACGTCGCGGAAATGACCGGCGATGCGTGCGAGGCAATGTACCGCGGTGCCGTGGTACGCGACGGGCAGGAGGGTGTTCGCGCAGGGCTGAAGGCGATGTTCACGCAATATCCCGAGAACCGTGCCGAAGTGCTGTCGTCCTATGTCCTGGGCGATACCGTGGTGTTGCACGAAAACGTCTCGCGCGGTCCCGGTGGCGAGCAGTTCGAAGTCATGTCCCTTTATTCGTTTGAGGGCGACAAGGTCGCCCGCGTGGAGTTCATCCGCTAATGGCCGACGCGCCCAAAATTCCTGACGAAGCCGAGACCCGCGCGCGCTGGGGCGCGTTTGCGTGGAATGAGGAAAACCAGAAGAAAGCGAACGAGATCCTCGGTCGCTACCCCAAGGGCC
>JAAEQP010001055.1 GCA_024231375.1 bacterium
GAGCAGGTGGCCTCGGCCACGCGCGCGGCGCTCACCGGCGAACGAGGATCGCTGGGACGGATGATGCCGTGCTCGCCGTGACAAGTCGTACAGACCGGGGAGTCCACCGCGCCGCGCTTGACCATCTTCCCGTGAATGCCATCCCAGTAGTCCTTCATCCATGACTCGTGGCAGCCACCACAGGTGTCGGGGATGTTGAAGAACGAGATGGGCGACTCCGAGTCGCCTGCCCCCAGAATGCGGTGGGCGGTTCGCTTGCCATTGGGGTCAGGCGCTGAGTGGCAGTCGTTGCACGTGGCCGACATGTAGCGACCCTTCTTGCTGGCTTTGCCGTGAACGCTGTCCTCGTACAGCCGGATTGGCGCATCGCGGAGGTATTCGTGTCGCCTGACCATGTCCACGTCCGCGTGACATGCCCGGCACGTTGTTGGCAAGTTGATCGGATGCACCCGCGAACCTGTGTCGGCCGTTGCCAGAATGTCGTGCGTTCCATGGCAACTC
>JAAEQP010001056.1 GCA_024231375.1 bacterium
CTAACGGGGGCGCGTCGGGTGTGGATGGGGTCCGTTTCGAAGACATCGAGGCATACGGCCGGGAGCGGTTCCTTGCGGAGTTGCGAGAGGAACTCCAGGGAAAACGGTATCGGCCCGAGGCGGTTTTGCGGGTGATGATCCCAAAACCGAACGGTGGTGAACGCCCATTGGGCATTCCCACCGTCAAGGATCGGGTCGTGCAGGCGGCGGTGAAGTTGATCTTGGAGCCGATCTTCGAGGTGGACTTTACCGATAATGCCTACGGATACCGCCCACGCCGCAGCGCGTTAGATGCGGTTAAGGCGGTTCATCAGGCACTGAAGGCTGGGTACGTTCATGTCGTGGACGCCGACTTGTCGAAATACTTCGACACGATTCCACACGCCGAACTGATGCAATGCGTCAGGCGGCGCGTGGTGGACGGCGCGATCCTGCATCTAGTGAAGATGTGGCTAAACGCGCCGGTGGAAGAAGCATCAGACAAGGGCCGACCCACACGGAAACGTACCGGGAATCGCGGGACGCCGCAGGGCGGTGTCCTGTCGCCACTGTTGGCGAACATCTATATGCGTCGATTCCTCAAGGCATGGGAGCTGCGCGGCAACGACCGACGTTTTGGCAGCCGCATTGTCAACTATGCCGCCGACTTCGTGATCTTGTGCCGGAAGCATGCTCCCGAAGCCCTGACTGAGGCCCAGCAGCTCCTCGGGCGGGTCGGTCGGGCCCGAACCC
>JAAEQP010001057.1 GCA_024231375.1 bacterium
GGTGATCCACATGGCGTCTTCCGGCGGCGTGCCGTTGCCTTCGATAATGCCGCGCACATATTGGGGGCCGTAATCTTTCCAGCGGCCGAAGAACCGACGAGGCGGCACTTCGCCGTGGACCAAGAGCATGTTGTCAAAGATGATTCCGTCGTCGCCGGTCACCATGACGAGGGGGTAGCGGTGCTCGCTGTGAACGGTGGGATTGTAGACGAGGGCATACCGTCCGTCGGGCATGCGTTGTCCCCAGATCTTGGCTCCGTCCATGGTAATCGTGGGCAGTTTCGCCGGTTTGGAGAAGGAGACGCCGCCATCCAGCGACAAAGCGGCCAGGGACCATTTCCAGAGGGCCACCAGGTTGCCGTCGGCCCGGTGGTAGAGGCACAACGCCTCGCCCGCGTCTTGAACCGGATAGCCGGCCTTTGCGCCGGGATCTTCGTCGTGCCACTGGGCCGTGATCAGTTTGTCGGCCAATAACGCCTTGCAGGCTTCCAGGAACCCGGGGTCGTCCGACTTGGTATAGACGGGATAGCTGGTGTTGGATTCGTTCCAATCGGCGTGGCTGGTGTACCGGATGAAGTAGATGGGGCCGTAGGATCCATCTGCATAGGCCTCGCGCACGACGCGGCCGATGCCGCCCTTCTCGAAGGGGTCTTCGGCGTGACCGTAGAAGGCCAGCACCAGGAGCCGCCCGCTGGGGGCCACGTAGAATCCCATGCGCTGGTGCATCATGTAGCCGTCGGACCCCTTCGGCATGGGGGTGCCGGGAGGCGGTTCGTAGGCCGGGAAGACGACGGTGGGTTTGGACCAGTTCCGGCCGTCGCGGGAGGTGACGACCAGGGTGTGTCCGGGCGCGATGTGCTCATCGACGGGGTTGCTGAGGTACTGCTGGTAGAACATGCCGTTCCAATACGCCAGATTTGAGGCATGACTGTAGGTCCAGCCGAAGCCGTCGGCCCTCTCGGGGTGCGTTCGGTTGGCGCGGAAGGTCTGATAGTTGGCGATGCCGATGGCGGGCCGCAAGCGCCCCTCGTGCGGTGTCAGGTCGATGCTCACCCCTCCGACGTACCGCACGGGTTCGTGTTCAGATCCTGTCTGAGCGGCGCAGGGAAGCGCGGAAACGCATAGGAAAGCGCACAGAAACCCGGCGATCAACAGGATGGAAAGTCCGTACATGATTGGTCATCTCCTACCGGTGAAACCGCCCTCATGACGGCATAATGAGCATAACACAAGCGGGGGCGGCATACAGAATCGCATCGCTCCTGGCCGCATACGACCACATAACCTCTTATTTCCCGGCGACTTACGAATGGCGACTGGGCAGCCTAGCAGAGTGTTGCAATATCCCGAGCGATGTGGTATTATCTCTGCCACGTGCAATGGATGCACAAGTGTATGGAGTTCATGTTCCTCAGTAATTGCTTCGCACCCGACCCTATCGCATGGTTCACATGTCGATCTCATGCCTGCCCTAGTTCTGGTTACCGACCATTGCTGATGACTGCCTCCAAGACCATTCCTGAAAGGAACTCGAAATGAACATCTATGTGGGAAATCTGTCGTACGAAACTGACAACACGTCGCTTCGCGAAGCCTTCGAGCGCTTTGGCCAAGTCGAAGACGCGCGCGTTATCACGGACCGGGAGACGGGGCGGTCTCGCGGCTTCGGTTTCGTCGAGATGCCCGACGATTCGGAAGGCCAGAAGGCTATTTCGGATCTGAACGATACGGACCTCCAGGGCCGGTCGATTAAAGTCAACGAAGCCCGGCCCCGTGAAGATCGTCGTCCTGGCGGCGGCGGTGGCGGCGGCGGCGGATACGGTTCGCGCTACTAGTCGCAGCTGATTCCATTCGGGGCAAGGGACACCTCAGGGTGTCTCTTGTCCCGTTTTTTTGTGCCCGGGGCGGGAAGGGGCGGCAAGAGCTTGGCAGCGGGGCTGATGAGGAAGTCTTGGCCCTGGCGCGATGCCGAAGGAGCTAGGGACAGCGGGGCTGTTGAGAAAGTCTCAGTCTCTCACGCGTAGCCCGCGATAACCTGGGGACAGCCACCCATTGTTGCCCTGAGAAGTGCAATAATGGGACGCAAGAGCTTGGCAGTCCCCGTTTGTCGCTTCTGTTCTTGAGGGAGCATGACTCTTTCAACAGCCCCACAGCCACCCGTTGTTGCCCTAAGAAGGTCAACAATGGGCCGTAAGAACTTGGCAGTCTCCGTTTGTCGCTTCAGCTTTCGCGCGTGTGTGACTTCTTCAGCGGCTCCGCAGAGAGGTGGGGCAAGGCTGTGCGTCGGCAATTCGCCGGCAGGTGTATAATGGCGGGCACGTAGCCTACTTCGTGGAGGAACCGAATGTCTTGACCCCAGGGGAGATGGTGCCATGAGATGCACGCGTCAGTGGGCGATGGTGTTGGTGCTGGGTATGGTCGCAATGTGGGCCTGTCAAGGGGAGGCGGCGACTGAACTGGTGCAGCCTGCCGATTTCGAGTATCTGGGGGCCTTTCGATTGCCGGGGGGCGATGAACGACCCGAGACCTTCGCCTACGGTGGCAACGGGATGGCGTTCAATCCGGACGGTGGCGGCGACGGGCTGCCCGGCTCCCTGTTCATCCTGGGGCATGAACGCATGCCCTACGGCGATCTCCCGAACGGAAATCAGTTTGCGGAAGTGTTGATACCGACGCCGGTGAAATCCAGGGACCTGGGCGCGCTCAGCAAGGCGTCGTTTGTGCAGCCCTTCCGAGATTCGGCCAAGGGACTGTTCCCGGATTGCCAGGAGATCCCTCGGGTGGGAATCGAGTACCTGGCTGTGCCGGGGATGGGTCCCAGAATTCACGTCACCTGGGGACAACACCTCTATGATGACGATCAGGGGCACGGTCCAACGCACTGCTGGATTTCGCCCAACCTTGGCGCGCCCGCACCCCGCGGATTCTGGCACATCGGCAACCAGTCCCCCCACTCCGTGACAGGCTACCTGTTCGAGATCCCCGCCCCTTGGGCGAATGCCCATGTGGGCGGACGCGTGCTGGCCACGGGGCAGTTCCGGGACGGAGGTTGGTCGGGACAGGGACCGTGCCTCTACGCGTACCGGCCGTGGACGGATGACAGCGGCACGCCCGCTCCGAACGGCGCGCGGCTCGAAGAAGTGACCTTGCTGGAGTATGCCGACTCCCACAACACGGACGACGTGGTTTCGCGGTCGCTTCGAGGCTACCAGCACGGAGACGAATGGGAAGGCGGGGCGTGGCTGACAACCCCCAGCGGAAAGTCGGCCGTCATGATAGCGGGCACCAAGGGCACGGGTAAGAAATACTGGTACGGGTGGATCAACCCGGACGGCCCGGAGTTTCCCTGTGTCGAGACCAGCATGGTCGGCGAATTCATCGTGTGCCGCATGGCGGACGGGTCGCCCTGTCCGCCGGAAGACCTGCGGAGCCATGACGATCACAGTGACTACCGGGGATGGTGGAGTAGCCGCATGGCGGCCCAGTTCATTCTGTACAACCCGGACGATCTTGCGCGTGTGGCCGCGGGCGAACTGAAGCCGTGTGAACCTCAGCCGTATGCGTCGCTGGACGTGGACGAGCACCTGTTTCTCAATCCCTCGGGCATCGAGGAAGGCATGCTCGGCGCTGGGGTGCAACGACGGTTCCGAATCGGCGCAGTGGCGTTCGACCGGAAGAATGGGATAGTTTACGTGCTTGAACACTTCGCCGACGAGGCGAAACCAGTGGTACACGTGTGGCGGATTCGATAGCCGTGAATTGAACTCGGGGGATATCCATGAAGAGACGCGAGTTTCTGCGCCGTGTGGGTGCTTTGGGTGCGGCAACGGTGTTACCGGGCTGCGTGCGCGCGAACGATGCCGTTGCGGCGTCACGGGAGAGTGTTGTGGCAGGGCGACCGAATATTGTGTTCTTCCTCGTAGACGACATGGGCTGGCAAGACACGTCGGAACCGTTCCACACGGAGCGGACGAAGCTCAATGACTGGTATTCCACGCCCAATATGGAGAAGCTGGCCGACGCGGGCGTGAAGTTCACGCAGGCCTACGCGTGCGCCGTGTGCTCGCCAACGCGGGTCAGTCTCATGACCGGACTCAACGCGGCACGCCACCGAGTCACGAACTGGACGTTGCGCAAGAACAAGTCGCCGGATCCGAAGCACGCCGAACTCGATATGCCGGCATGGAACGTGAACGGGTTGTGTGCAGAGCCGGGGATTGAGCGCACGGCTGTAGCCAAGACGCTGCCCATGTTCCTGCGAGAAGCGGGATACCGAACCATCCACGCGGGCAAGGCCCATTGGGGCGCGGCGGGTACACCGGGCGAGAATCCGTTGAATCTCGGCTTCGACATCAACATCGCGGGCCACGCGGCCGGCGGACCTGGCAGTTACCACGGCACCCACAACTACAGCGCGGCGTGGCGTAAAGGTGACCGTATCTGGGATGTGCCGGGCCTCGACGCGTATCACGGCACCGAGACGTATCTCACCGAAGCGCTGACCCTCGAGGCCAACAAGGCCGTCGACCAAGCCGTGGCCGATGGCAAGCCCTTCTACCTGTACATGTCGCACTACGCCATCCACGCGCCATGGGAGAAGGACCAGCGCTATTACCAAACCTATGAAGACAAAGGACTGAAGGAATTCGACGCGACGTACGCGTCCATGATTGAAGGGATGGACAAGTCGCTGGGTGATATTCGGGCCCATCTGGAAGAACTCGGCGTAGCGGACAACACAATCATTCTCTTCATGAGCGACAACGGCCAGCCATCACAGGCCGCCCGCAACAGGCCCTTGCGCGGGCACAAGCTCACGCCCTACGAGGGCGGGATCCGCGTGCCCATGCTGGCTCGCTGGCCGGGCGTGACCAAGCCGGGATCGGTGTGCGACGACTATGTCGTCATCGAAGACGTCTTCCCCACGTTCCTCGAAGTGGCGGGTGTGACGAAGTATGAGCAGACGGGCGGGGTGGTCGATGGCGTCAGTTTTGCTCCATTGTTGAAGGGCGAGGCGGGGTACCCGCGGGACCGTGCGCTGGTGTGGCATTTCCCTCACGTCTACGACCAGCCGCCGTACAGTGCCATCCGTCAGGGCGACTGGAAACTCATCTACTGGCACTTGGGGCATCGGTACGAGTTGTTCAACCTGGCAGAGGATATCTCGGAGAAGCACGATCTATATGGCGACCGTCGCGACATTGCCGACCGGTTGGCGGACCAGTTGGGCGCGTTTCTCAAGGAAGCCGACGCCGTCATGCCCATCGAGAAGGACAGCGGGAAGCCTGTGCCGCTGCCGGGTTCCGGGAGTTGATGGTATGGTGTGTACTACTGCCCATCAGAATCTTGTTCCCCAAGCAATGGGTTCATGCGCGTCTGCAACTCATTTGATGTAGGCGCGAAGGCCCGCAGACCGAGGCAGTCGCCGCAGTGTGAGATCCCTCGGCTCTGCTCACGATGAGGTGAGGACAGGTACCAGACGCGGGAAGGGCGCCTGCGTCACGCCGATCGTCAGCGAAGCGTCTCGCGCTCCAGATAGCCGCTGGGAGAACGAGATTCTTCACTTCGTTCAGAATGACGGAAAGGGGCTGCGGGGCTGTTGAAGAAGTCTCGGCCTTGACGCAGAGCCCGCGAAAAGGCCAGGGACAGACCCGTCTTCGTCCGCCTACGGCGGACTTCGCTGGGGTCAGTCCCGGCGTTTTCGCTCCTGTTCTCGGCGTTCTCTGTGAGCGCTGCACACGACAAGCGGGGAAGACCCTGACTCGGCGGCCTTGCGCTTAGAAATCGATCACGTGCAACCCGGGGATCGAGCTGTCCAACGGAATCGTTTCAATGGCGGTTGCGCCGATTTTCGCGAGGTCGTACCGAACCTTGGCAACCGGCAATTGCTGGTTGGCCAAGTCGAGTTGGATGCTGAACTCGATGAAGTTGATGCCTTCGTTGATGGTCGGTTCGTCGCCGTACAGGCTGTTCTCCGACAGGTAGGCGAGCAGCTTGCCTTGGTCTTCCTTCTTGGCGTTGAACAGAAGAAGTACCTTGTTCTCGGCGTAGATGGAGCCGTAGAGGTTCAGGAGGAACATACGTGCCAGGTCGTACTTCTCCGGGTCGTCGCGCAACGCTGGGTTGACCCAGATGCCCGCCTGGGACGCCATGATTTCGTCGAGGATGTTGAGACCGTAGTTACGAATGGCCGATCCGGTCTGCGTAATCTCCAACCCGAAATCGACGGAGCCGTTCGTGACCTTCGCCTCGGTCTTGCCCCAGGTCTCGTAGATGACGATGCCGTTCTTGATACGCGGCGGTGTCTTGAACTTCTGGACGCTGAATTCACTGTGCGATTCCGCGAACCCGAGCTTGGCGGTCTTGGCCTTGAACCATTCCAACGCCAGATAGGGCATCTCGGATACCATGGAAACCAGCGGCTTCTCGGCCAGCAGTTCTTTCAGCCAGTCGTCGCAGTCGCGGCCTTCGGTTTCCCCACCGGCAATGATCACGATTCGTACGCCGCCCCGTTTGAGGTCCAACACGCGCAGCAGTTCGATGTCCTGACCGAACTCGTACTTGAACTCGAGTTGCCGTTCCTTAACCCAGTCGTCGCCGCCGATGGCCACGTCGATCTCACCGATGGCGAGTTGGGACCCGAATTCCTGGGGACGTCCGTCCCACCCCACGAGAAACGGGGTCAGGGGGAAGGAGCTCGGACCGCCTTTGTCATAGCCTCGGGCCGGGAACCCGGCGTTCTTGAGAAGTTCGATGAGGCTTCCGCCACGATTGGGATCCGCCAAGGACCCCGCCGGAAGGCCTACGATTAGCTTTGTGTCGCTCATTGTCTCCTGCCTGTCAATGTGGGCGGGCCGTGTGGGGCGCGCCGGGTTCGGTTACAGGACGTGCCTGAATACCATATAGCCTTCCGCGGCATCGACGGACACTTCCCGTCCCCGCACGCGGGCCGTGTACTCAACATTCTGAACACTGGAGTGATGGATGGCGTCGCGCATCTGCGATTGGTGCATGGACAGAGCCGAGAGTTTCTTGTCGAGGAACTCCGTGATGTCCACGTAGAAGTTCGGGTGGAACTTTTCGCGCTCCAGACTCCAGAACAACGATGTATTGTCGTATCCCACGACGATCCGTTGAAACGGTTTCACGGACGGCACACCGGGTCGCGCCGCCGTGAAGGCCGCGCGAAACACGGCCTCATGGTCCTGGTTATAGGACGACACCGGCAGCGCCAGCATCGTGGGCTTCAGCCGGTCGAGGGCCAGTTTGCTGTCGCGTTCAAGTTTGGCGATCAGGTCGCGCCTCGGGATGCTGTCCATTCGGAGATGGGTCTCCGTGTCGCGGAACAAGACGTCCCAGTCGTCCACTTCGAGATAGTCCATCACCGCACCGAGTTCCCGTTCGCGCTCGCCGGCGGTCACGATGCCGTCTGTCCCGTCGTAGTGCTTCAGGTCGCCGACCGAACACACGAGCACGTACACCTCGCCGCCGAGGCTCTTGATGCGCGCCATGGTGCCTGCGCACCCGAAGCACTCGTCGTCGGCGTGCGGTGCAATCACCAACATTCGCTGCTGCGAAAGGAATGTGTCTTCAGCCGTCAAGGCTCTTTTCCTTTATGAGGTGCTCATACAACGCCTCAATCCGTTCCACCATCCGTTCCAACCCGTAGTCCGGGATGACCTTCGCGCGGGCGTTCCGTCCCATTTCCTCACGCCGAGTTGGATCGCCCGCCAAGGCAATCGCGGCGTCTGCGATGGCGTCCGGGTCACGCGCGGGAACCAGTAGCCCCGTGCTACCGTCGTCCAGCGTATCCGGGACCCCGCCCACCGCAGTGGCTACGGCCGGCGTGCCAGCCGCGCCGCATTCCAGCAACACCCGTCCCATGCCCTCATTGAGGGATGGTAGGATGAAAATGTCCATCGCCGCCATCAACTCAGCGATGTCGGTACGAAACCCGAGGAAACGCAGTCGATCTCCTAGTGGATCGGCCTGAGCGCGAAGCTCGGTAGCGAGCGCCCCGTCTCCTGCCAGAACGAATCGCGCGTGGGGCACGGCTTCGGCGATGCGCGCCGCCGCTTGCACAAAATACGCGAATCCTTTCACCGGTTCAAGGCGGCCGACCCCGCCGACGAGGATTTCGTCGTCTCCAACCCCAAGTTCGGCACGGGTTTCGGCGCGCCTGCGCAGTGCGTCGTCATAGGGCGACACATCGATTCCGCTGAAGATCGCACGCCATTGGTCACGCCGTCCGATGCCGTGGCTGAGGTGTTCGTCGATGCCACGTTCGGTCAGCGCGATGAACGCATCCGTGCGCCGTGCGGCCTGCCGTTCCATGGCGTTAAAGACGCCCGTCACCAGGCGCGTGAAATAGCCGTGAAAAATGTGGCCGTGGGGCGTGTGTACCACGATGGGCACGTCGGCCCGGGCCGCCGCCATACGGCCGATATAGCCCGCCTTCGACGTGTGCGTATGGACGATATCGTAGTGTCCCTCGCGCAGGAACCGAATCAGGTTTCCATAGGCCTTCAAGTCCCGAAATGGCGCCACATCGCGCACCAGATGGGGTTCCCGGATGATGTCGATGTCCGCCGCACGGACGCGGTCCTCGATGCTGCCCTCGTGGCCCAAGGTCGGTCCACTGACGAGATCCACCTCGAAGCGTTCGTGGTTCGCCAGACGCACGGTGTGAAACGTGTTCTCCTGTGCGCCGCCTGCGCAGAGCCGTGTAATGATATGGGCCACACGTATCCGTCTCATGACATCACCTGATCGGAATCCTCGACTTCCACCATCACGCGGCGCACGAATTCGCGCCAGTTCAGTTCCGATTCCACGCGCGCCCGGCCCTGCTCGCCCAGACGATGTGCCAGAGCGGGATCCTCGAGCAATCGAATCACGGCATCTGCCACGGCATCGGGATCGTCGGGATCGACCAGAAGACCGGTTTCGCCGTCCAACACGGCATCTACCACGCCGCCCGACCGTCCCGCCACCACGGGTTTCCCGTGGGCGTGGGCTTCGGTGAAGACCAGTCCGAACCCTTCGACCTGTCCGCCGCCGCCCGAACCGGTCGGCAACACAAATACGTCGCACAATGCATACAACGCCGCCACGGTCTCATCGGACACCTTGCCCGGCATCAGCAGTTGGTCGCGCACGCCCAAGCGCGTCGCTTCGTGGACAATGGCTTGCAGGCATGGACCCCGGCCTACGATCACGAGCCGCGTGTCGGGAAATCGCTCCACAATCCGCGGAAGCGCGCGTATCAAGGTCTCGTGGCCTTTGCGCGGTATGAGGCGCCCCACGGCTAGAAGGACTCTCCGATCCTCCAGAAGGAACCGTCTCCGCGTCGCGTCCAGTGCACCTTCCGGTACCGGCGACACCATCTCCGCGCCGGGATGCACCACGCGCACGCGGTCTTCGGGCACGCCGAACGCCACAAGCTGGTCCCGTGTGAAGGCGCTGATGGCAATCACGCATTTGGCCGAAGCGTACACGCGCCGCAGCAGTCCCCCGAACACCGGCGCGCTGTCGAACTTCAAGAATTCGTAGGCGTACGCGAAGACCACGTAGGGGGTCCGGCGCAACCAGCCGAGTACGCCGCCGTAGGCGATGTTGATGGCCATCACGAGATCGGCTTGACGCAGATTGGACCATGACTTGAGGGCCAACGGAACGATGCGCAACCACCCCAGTCCGTAGCCGCGGTACCGCACCACGCGGACCGGCTCGCCTTGGTCGAATGATTCCTGTCCCGGGAAGTGGGGCGCCACGACCGTCACGTCGTGTCCCAACTCCGCGAGACCGCGGGACAGTTGCACCGTGACCGTGCTGATCCCCCCCTCGATTGGCGGGTAGTCGGCCGTGGGAATGACGATTCTCACCGCTTCCTCACCACGAAGTCGCCGATGGCGAGGGCATCCATCCCGGTACTGTAGAAACAGCGGACCGCGTCCTCGGGGGTATTGACGATGGGCTCGCCCATGACGTTGAAGGATGTGTTGAGCACCATGGGCACGCCGCGCATCCGCGCGAACGCCTCGATCAATCCGTAGTAGCGCGGGTTGACGTCTCTGCTGACCGTTTGCACGCGGGCCGTGCCATCCACGTGCGTAATGGCCGGCACCTTGTCGCGCATCTCGGGCTTCACCGGATACACAAACAGCATGAAGGGCGACTCGGTACACCCTTCGAAGTAGTCGCGTGCGTGCTCTACCAGACAACTCGGCGCGAAAGGCCGAAACTCTTCCCGGTGTTTCACGTACTTGTTGATGAGATCCTTCATGTCGGCGCGCGACGGGTCCGCCAGAATGCTGCGGGATCCCAGCGCCCGCGGACCGAATTCCATCCGTCCTTGGTACCAGCCGACGATGTTCCCGTCCGCGATGAGCCGGGCCGTGGCTTCAACCAGGTCCTCGGGTTCTTCGTACGGGATCTTGGCAAGGTCCAGAAACGAGCGAATCGCATCGTTCTTGTACTCAGGGCCCAACCGAGCGTCGCGCATCACATACTTTCGCTCGCGATCCGTGTACCGGTGATGCAACTGGAACGCCGCGCCGATCGCAATGCCGTCATCGCCGGCAGCGGGCTGCACCCAGATTCTCTCGAAGGGCGATTCCCGCAGCAGCCGCCCGTTCATGGCACAGTTCAGCGCCACGCCGCCGGCCATGCACAGGGTGGTCTGCTTGGTCTGTTCATGAAGCGAACGGGCCATACCGAGTACCGCGTCCTCTAGAACGCGCTGGGCCGACGCTGCGATGTTGCGATGTCGCTCTTCAACCGGCTCCTCGCGAAGGCGCTTCGGACCGAACCGGTCGGTGAACTTCCGCGAGAAGTAGCCCAAGCGCGACCCGGGTGCGTAGTGGCACTGGAGCCACGACAGATCGATGCGGTACCGGCCGTCGGGACGGCGCTGGATAATGCGCGCGAAATCGTCGTAGAACTCGGGCTCGCCGTAGGAGGCCAGTCCCATCACCTTATACTCGTCACTCGCCCGCCGGAATCCGAGATAGTCGGTAATGGCCGAGTAGAACACGCCGAGCGAGTGGGGGTAGTTCTCCGAACGGAGCCGCAGCACCCGCGTCCCCTCCCCCACGCCCGTCCAGGTCACGGCCCATTCGCCGATGTAGTCGATGGTCATGAGGGCGGCCGTGTCGAAGGGGCTCACCAGAAACGCACTGGCGGCGTGGGCCGGATGGTGTTCCATGAAATGGAGTTCGGCGCGTTTGCCGCGCAGTCCGCGCATGCCCCATGCGTACTGGGCGTTGTGGAAGAGTTCGTAGGCCATGTAGGCGGCGGAATACGTGGGACTGCGCAGCATCTGGCGCATCCGATAAGGCAGCCGTCGCGCGAGGCGCAGTCCGGGCCGCATGTAGCAGCCGATATGGTCGACGTCGTCGGGTTTGAAACCCGCCGTCTCCAGACAGAACTCCACGGCCTTGCGGGGAACGCCGCCCTGGTGTTTCACGCGGGTCAACCGTTCCTCGGCCACCGCGGCCACCAATTCGCCGTCGCACACGAGTGCCGCGGCCGAATCGTGGGAGAAGCCGCCAATACCCAGAACGTTCATCCGATTCCTTTCATCGAACGCGGGCAATGCCCACAGGGCCGGTCAGTCCGGCCCACGCGGGGCATTATACATGACCGCAAACGGCCCTTCACCGGCCTTCCGGCGCTTGGGAACCGGGCGCATCAGCGTTCACGCGCTGGCGCAAGCACTCGGCGAAAGCCACACCGGCGCTGACCGATGCATTCAGCGACGTAATCGCGCCGGTGAGCGGAATCCGCAGCCGGAAGTCGCATTGTTCGCCCACCAACCGGCGGATGCCTTGCCCCTCGCTCCCAATCACCAGCCCGATGCGGCCGGTGAGGTCGGCATCCCAGATCATCTGAGATCCATCCGCCTCCAGCGCCGCCAGCCAGAATCCCGCTTGCTTCATTTCTTTCAGGCCCCGGGCCAGGTTGGTCACCTGAACCAGGTCGATGTGTTCCATGGCGCCCGCGGCGGTTTTCATCGATGTAGCCGAGATGGGTGCGGCGCGGTCCCGGCCAAACACAACCGCCTCGGCTCCGCAGGCCGCCGCAGACCGGATGATGGCGCCGAAGTTGTGGGGATCTTCAACGCCGTCGAGAATCGCAACCAACGCGTCGGCGGCGGGTGGGGTGCCCAACCAGTCGTCCATAGTCAGGATCGGCAAGGGACCGGCCTCAAGCACGACACCTTGATGCTGGGTGGCCTTGATCAGCCGGTCCAGGTCGCGCCGGGAACACTCCTCGACGGGGACGCCTCGCTTGCGGGCCGCGGCGAAAATCTCGCGCAGCCCTTTGCCGTCCTGGAGCATGTAGAGCCGATGCGCGGCCCGGCGGCCGGCGCGCAGACATTCCAGAACGGGGATCCTGCCCGAGACGTGATCGCTCAACGTCAGAGGGTCCCCTCGATCTCGCCGAGATCGTTCATTTCCATCAGTTTGTCGGCGCGAAGCTTCAGGTTGGCCGGCTCCGGCACCCGCTCGTCCAGCGAATGAGCGTCCATTTTCTGAAGTTGGCGCAGCAGCCGCACCGATTCCGTGATGTTGTTGAGCTTCTCCGCGCACTTGGCCTTGCGATAGAGGTTGTAGTATCGGGTCTCGCCCTCGGGATACAGACGCAAGGCGTCGTTGAAGACGGTCTGGGCCTTCTCGTACCGGAACGTCTTGAGCAAGAACCCGCCGAGCCTGCTGAGCCCGGCTTCGTTGGCTTCGTTCTTGCTGACGTCAACGCCGGGCGTATAGCTCAAGTAGCGCTGGTGAATCCAATTCACGCCGGGATCACTGATAAGAAAGATTCCTAGTGCGACTACGCCGATGATCAAGGGCCACTTCAACTTACTCAGGTCCATAATGACGCCTCCCCGTTATTTTTCCGGCAGCATCTCTTTGATGCTCCGAAGCACGCCGACTCGCTCCACCAAATCACTCAGTACGGGTATATCGAAGACCATCGCCGCGAATGCAACGAAGGCCAAGAGGATGAGGACGACGATGACCTTGCTCACAAAGCGTTTCAGCAGAAAGAGCGCGGGGGTATTGGCCTGACGGCCCGTGTCCATCACCTGCGCCCTTCGGGTGAACTCTTCGTGCTGCTCCCGGCACGCATCGCTGCAGAAGCGCCCCGTGGGGCCTATGACTTTGTTAAACTCGGTGTAGGGCGCGCCACATTGCTTGCAGCGGCCGATGGCGTCCATCTCAGATATGACTCGTTTCGGGGGTCCTTCTGAGCCTGCCATACCATCCTCCTCCCCAGCCGTCGGGGTCACGAGTCCAACGCGCGCCGGGTGGCTTCCTCCCGCACCTGCTCGATGAACTCCGCCACGGATTTGCTGCCCACATCGCCTTGCCGGCGATGACGCACCGACACGGCGTCGCCCGCCCGCTCGCGCTCGCCCACGACCAACATGTAGGGCACTTGCCTGGTCTGGGCCGCGCGAATCTTGTATTTCATGGATTCCGAACTGGTGTCGGCATCGACGCGCAGACCCGCGTCGAACAGTCGTGATCGGACCGAGTCCGCGTAGTCGTTGAACGCGGGCGCCACCGGAATCACGACGCACTGCACCGGGGCCAACCACGTCGGAAACGCACCGGCGAAATGCTCAATGAGAATGCCGAAGAACCGTTCGATGGCCCCATAGATGACGCGATGGATGACAACTGGCCGGTGCCGTTCACCGTCCGCGCCCGTGTAGTCCAGGTCGAACTTCTCCGGCATGGCGAAATCGAGCTGGATGGTGGCGCACTGCCACGACCGCTTGAGGCAGTCGCGGATGTGGAAATCGATCTTCGGGCCGTAGAACGCGCCGTCGCCTTCGTTTATCTTGAACGCGACGCCCTTGGTTTCCAGAGCATTGCGCAAGCTGCTCGTGGCCGTGTCCCACATCTCGTCGGTGCCGATGGCCTTGTCGGGCCGTGTGCTGAGTTCCACGTCGTATTCCAGACCGAAGGCACTGTAGACCGCGTCGACGAAGTCGATGATGCCGATCACCTCGTCCTGAATCTGGTCCGGCGTCATGAAGATGTGCGCGTCGTCCTGAGTGAACATGCGCACACGCGACAGGCCGTGGAGCACGCCGGATTTTTCGTGCCGGTGCACGGTGCCCACTTCGGCCAAGCGCATGGGCAGATCGCGGTAGCTGCGCAGGTCCGTTTTGTAGATGAGCATGCCGCCCGGGCAGTTCATGGGCTTCACGGCGAAATCACGGTCGTCGATCTTGGTGAAGTACATGTTCTCTTTGTAGTGGTCCCAGTGGCCGGATTGCTCCCACAACACGCGGTCCAGGATGATCGGGGTCCGCACTTCTTCGTACCCGCGCTTCCGGTGCTCCTCGCGCCAGAACTCCATCAGCGCATTGAGCACGACCATCCCTTTCGGATGGAAGAATGGGAAGCCGGGCCCCACGTTGTGGAAACTGAACAGGTCGAGTTGCTTGCCCAACTTGCGATGGTCGCGCTTCTCGGCCTCAGCCCGTAGCGTCAGATACTCGTCCAGCTCTTTCTTGCTCGGAAACGCGGTGCCGTAGATGCGCTGAAGCATGGGGCGACGTTCGTCGCCGCGCCAGTAGGCACCGGCGACGCTGAGCAGCTTGAATGCCTTGATCCGCTTAGCGCTGGGCAGATGCGGCCCGCGGCACAAGTCCGTGAAGTCGCCGTTGCTGTAGTACGTGATGGGCTGATCGCCTTCGAGATCCTCGATCAGTTCCACTTTGTAGACATCGTCTTGCGCGCGGAACCGCGCCAGGGCCTCGTCCCGCGCCACCTCCTGACGCACAAAGGGTTCGTTCTCCTTCACGATCTTGGCCATCTCGGCTTCAATCGTTGGAAAATCCTCCTCGGTGATCGGCGGGTCCGTATCAATGTCGTAATAGAAGCCGTCTTCAATCGACGGACCGATGGCGAGCTTGGTATTCGGACGAAGCCGCATGATGGCCGACGCCATCACGTGCGCCGCGCTGTGGCGGAACACACTCTTGCCGTCGTCGGAGCTGAACGTAAGGATTTCAACGTCGTCGCCGTCGCTCAGCGGGGCGGTGAGACTCGTCACATCTCCGTTGACCCGCGCACCGGTGGCGGCCTTGGCCAAACGCGGACCAATGGACTCGGCAAGCGTCAACACGCTGTCGCCCTCGTTCAGTTGTTTCTCCGACCCGTCAGGCAGTTTCACGGAAATGGTACTCATACTGTCTCCAAGCAATCACCACGAAGGTGATGAACTGTGCGATTCTCACGCGCTCATGGCGCACTGGTGAAGTGGCAAGACGCCTCCGTCAGCGCCGCAAGCGCCTTCGATTGTTCATATTGGCCCAATTCTGCCATGAACGCACCGGCAAAGCAATCTCAGTGTGAGTTTCTTGACCATCGCAACAAGGGGATCCACAACAGGACTCGGGCACTGTGCTAGAATGAAACCTCGACACGGCGCGCCGCCAAAACAGAACGCGATACAGTGGGCACTTGCATTCCGACCGTTCCGTCGGGCCAAGGAGAGTGGATTGTGAGGTACTCGGACGGCCGATTCGGACTTGCCTCGGACCGAGGATCGTTCCGCGCGCGGTTCGCAACAGCGCTGGGCGCTCTTCTGGTGGCTCAGGGCGCCGTGGCCCTCACGGTTGCCTGGTATCAGCATCCAGCCCAGCCCCTCCATCACCTTCCAGCCATCGCTGCCATGCTTGCCGTGTCGTTTCCCGTGCTGGCCGCCGTGTGCGGCCTGTGGGCATGGTTGGGGCGCACGGGCGTGTCCTCCGAAGAAGCCGAAGACCTGCTCGTGTCAAAAGGTCTCTACCGGGCCCTCGTCGAGCGGTCCTCGAACGTGTTTGCCATGTGCCTGCCCGACGGCAAGATTGTGTACTGTAGTCCCGCTGTCCACACCGTTGTCGGAAGGTCCCCAGACGAACTGAATGGCCGCAACGTATTTGATCTTGTTCATCCCGACGATGCACGTGGTGTGGCCAGCATGTTCGAGTTCCTCGTCGCGCACCCGGCGGAGTCAACGCTTGTTGAGTTCAGATTGAAGGGTCCAGATGGAGGGTGGCTCCAGTTCGAGTCCGCCGCCAACGCCATCGTCGATTCGGACACGGGCGCCACGGGCATCGTCGGCTCGTTGCGCGACATCTCCAAGCACAAGCGCCGGGAAGAGGATCTGGTGCGCACAAGCGAAGAGTTGGAGCGCCTGGTGGACGAACGCACCCAGGAACTCGCCCGAAGCGGCGCGCTCCTGGCCTCCCTGGCCGACGCCCAGTCCCGATTCATTACGAATCGCCAATTGGATGCCGCCCTTTCCCCCCTGCTGAAAGACCTGCTTGCTCTCACCGGGAGCCCCGACGGATACCTGGCCGAGGTGGTCCGCGACAACGGTCCCGCCCCACACCTGCAAACGCGGGCCCTGACCGTCTTGTCACCAGGCTGGAGAAGGGACCCAAGCCACACCACATCATCAGAGACGACCATGGATTTGGATGTGCTTGGTGATGACTTCCGCCGTGCCATCGAGGCCTGCGAACCTTTCATGGAAACGGAAGGACACCCCGCCGCGGGGAGTCTCGGCCCCCTTCCCGACGATCTTCCCATCATGTCGTTCATGGCTCTACCGCTACGGGACACGCGCCCAGTGATCGGGGTGATCGGTCTGGCGAACCGACCCGACGGCTATACAAGTGACTTCGTCGACGGCCTCAGACCTTTCGCTGCGACCTGCGGTATGCTTATCGAAGCCAACCGAAGCAACCTCCTACGGGAGGAGGTGGAGCAGATGCTGCTCGAGGCGCGTGCCACCCTCGAGCGCACCGTGGAGGAGCGAACCCTTGAACTGCGAACTTCAATGGAGCAGCTTGCCGAGGCCAATCGCCAGAAGAGCCGGTTCCTGTCGTCCCTCAGCCACGAACTCCGAACGCCACTCAACAGCGTGCTTGGCTTCGCCGACCTCCTGAAAGGCCAGCACTACGGCCCCCTGAACGACAAGCAGACGGAGTATGTGGGGCACATCGAGGAAGGTGGACGCCGCCTACATGCGCTGATCGGGGATCTCCTCGACATCGTCAAGATCGACACAGGCCGAATGGAACTGGAACTCGTCAACCTCGCTGTCGGCGATTGCCTGAAGAGCATCGCCCTCTCGTTCGAGGCCCAGGCAAGGGTCCGGGGTCTCGAGATGACGGTCGAGGCGGATGACGACGCACCCGGTGTACGCGCGGATCCGGATCGGTGCAGGCAGATACTCGTGAACCTCATGTCCAATGCCATGAAGTTCACACCGGAGGGAGGAAGGGTGCGGCTGCACGCAGAGGCCTCGGGACCGGACTCGGTCCGGTTCAGCGTCAGCGATACCGGTACGGGCATCGAGCCCGAGGCTTTGCCCAAGGTGTTCAGCGAGTTCTACCAGGAGGACCGGGTCTACGACGAGCAACTGGGGGGCACAGGGATCGGGTTGGCCTTGACTCGTCGGCTGGTGGAACTCCAAGGCGGTCAGATCGGCGTCGAGAGTCGCCCCCAACAAGGCGCCACCTTCTGGTTCACCCTCCCGACCGGGGCGCCGTGATGCACGGATCCCCGTTCTCATCGACGCTCGCCTTGTGACCCTGAATGCGATTCTGAGTTGCAAAAATGGCATGATCATCGAGTATAATTCCGGGGGTGTTGCGGCGTTCGTGAGAAGTGCGCAATTTGCGGGGCCGTTCTGACCGGATTGACCCTTTATTCGTTGTCTCCACAGCGGACTTGGGGCGAGTTCTGGCCAACACCCCTAACATGCTTGAATACAATGCGTTAGGACAAGACGGCCGAGAGAATCGGTCGCGATCCCCCAGGCGGTGGAGACGCCAGATCCGCTGCTTCCGGGGAAACTGGTGCCGTTGTTCGTCGCTGTCAGCGAACGGACAGCAACGGAGAGATCGACACGATCATGGGTTCCCAAGGCGGCCATTCACGACTCGCCCCCTACGCGGAAGCGCTCCGGGAGATGACCTTCCGGTACGAGCATCTGCTGCAGGCGTTCTCCATCCTGCGTCAGATGGAGGAATTGGACGATCCGGCGCAGGACATCGGCTCTATCTGCCGAGGCGTTCTGGAAACCATCGCATCCGGACTGGCCGCCGAGAACTGCTCGCTCATGCTGAAGGACGCGTCGGGGGAGTCCCTGGAACTACGCGCGGCGTGCAGCCCCTTTGAAGAGCAGGCCGCTTCCTTTGACACAGGCACATGGGCCGGTAGAAGGTTCAAGCTCGGCGAGGGGATCGTCGGCAAGGTGGCGCAGAGCGGAGAGTCCATCCACGTTGAGGACGTGCTTACCGACGAGAACTTTGTCCCGGTGCCGGGAAGCCGGGTGTCGATCCGGTCGTTGCTCAGCTTCCCGCTCCGTAGCGGCGCAGACACGATCGGCGTTCTGAACCTCAGCCATTCCGAACCGAACTTCTTCTCCGTGGAACGCGAGAACACCCTCCATCTCATCTCCGAGCGGGCTGCTCGCCTCCTGTCCAGTCATCTCATACGGGGGCGTTTGATGGAGTGTGAGACCCTGTACCGGTTTGCCACGGAGAACACGGATGACGCGGTGTTGGTATTCGACCCCGACGGCGACCTCGTAACGGCCAATCCCGCCGTCGAAGCCATCACGGGGCTGCCAGCGGACCGTTTTGTGCGGGAGAACCCCAAGTGGGAGGCAAGTGCCCACCCGGACGACCGCGAACGGTATCTCGCCCATTGGTCGGCGGAGTTGGAAGGCCGCGGTCCGGGCCCGATTGAGTACCGGTATCTGGATTCGGGATGGCGCATCCACCATCTTGTGCAGCGTAGTGCCGTGATCCGTGGTGCGGACGGACAGGTCCAGGGCGTGATGGCGGTTGTCCGAGATGTCACGGATCACCGGGAACTGGCGGATACCCTCGCGCTGACCAGGACGCATCTCGACCACATGATGGCGGCGATTGGGGAAGTTGTGTGGCTCTGCGATCCACGATCGGGGCGAATCCTGTACGTGAGCCCCCGGTTTGAATCCCTCTGGGGACGCCCCTGCGATGTCCTCATGCGCCAACCCGCCGCGTGGCTGGGATCTGTTCATCCCGAGGACCAGAAACGCGTCGCGGACTGCGTGGAGGGTCTGGATCATCCCGATCCCCGCGTCTGGGAGTACAGGATCGTCCGACCGGATGGTTCGGAACGCTGGGTGCGCCATCGCCTGGAACCGGTGCTGGATGCCCAAGGCGAGGTGACGGTGATCGTGGGAGTGGCCGAAGACATCAGCCAATCGAAAGGGTGTGAATCCTAGGGGCCATAGCGCGATTCGCCACGGATCTTCGGTACCCTGTTTCTTAGACTGCTCTACGCCTCGCCCCCGGTGTTCCCGGGTTCCACTTTTTGACGACGCGTGAAGAGGTCGTAGAGCACTGGGAGTACGATCAGGGTCAACACCGCCGACACGGCGATCCCCCCTACCGACGAGATGCCGATGGCGGTCCGCAGTTCGCTGCCGATTCCGGATCCCAACGCCAGCGGCAGCATACCCAGCACGGCCGCCAGACTGATCATGATGATGGGACGGAATCGCTCCGACGCGGCCCGGACCATGGCTTGGTGGCGGGGGATGCCGGCCGCCACATGCTGGTTGAGTTGGTCCATGATGAGGATGGCGTTGTTGACCACGATACCGACCAGCATGACGCCGCCGAGCAGCACGAACATGGAGATGGCTCTGCCGGTCAGCCACAACGCCACGAGCACGCCGACGAGCCCCAGCGGGATGGTGATGAGGATGACGATCGGCTGCTTGAAGGATTCCAGAATTGCCGCGAGCACGAGGTATACGAGGACGATGGCAATGAGCGCCGCCTCACCCATTTCGACGATGCCTTCATGCATCAATTCGTACAATCCGGAGAAGCGGTACGCGTATCCGGACGGCAGATTGCCTTGTTCGTCCATCAACGCGCTGATCTCGTTGGCCGCGGTGCCCATGGGCTTGTCATTGGCCAGACCGCAGAACAGCTTCGCCACGCGGCGCTTGTTCTTCCGGGTGATCATGATGGGCGCACGCGACTCGTCGACCTCCGCGATGGACGTCAAGAGTACGGGATGTCCGGGCGTTCCGGGGAACAGGAAGTCGCGGACCTGATCCTTCCCCTCCTCCTCGTCCATCTTCACGACGATGTCGTAGTTGCGTCCGCCTTCCTTGAAGGTGCCGCACTCGAGACCTTCGAGATTGGCCCGAAGCGCCATGCCGATGAGGGCAGGAGGGATCCCGAGATCGGCAAGCACCGCCCGCTGCGGCCGGACACGCAACTCCGGCTTGCCGGAACGCACGGTGGTATCGGGCTCCTGGCAGCCTTCGATGCTGAGGGCGAACTGCTGAGCCTTCAGGGCCAGCGCGTCCAGTTCGGCCAAGTCCTCGCCCGCGATCTCCAGTTCGATGGGGGTGCTCTGCCCGCCCACGTTCGAAGGTTGCGAAACCGTGACGATGCAGTCCAGATGGTCCGCAATGCGCAGCCGGACTTCGTTCATGAGGTCGTCGATGGTGAGGGTGCGTTCGGTTTTCTCGGAGAATCGAAGCAGTAGCTGGGCGAGGTACACGCCTTCGGACGAACGCCCGGCCGTCCCGTCCACTTTTCCGATGGTTGTGAACACGTGCTTCAACTCGGGGAGGTCGTGCAGGAGCGCCTCTACTTCCTCGACACGCCGCGCGGTCCGGTTCAGGTCGTACCGCGTGGGGTACTCCAGTTTCACGAACACCTCGCCTCGATCCGAGTTGGGGAAGAAGTCGAATCCCACCGTCTCGGCCAGGGTCAAGGAGTAGAAGAAGACGCCCGTCACAAGGATCAACAGCAGTGCCGCGGCCCAGCGTCTGCGCTCAAAGAACCGGAGCACGGCCGCAAAGGCCCCGGCCACCGAGTCGAATGCCCGGTTCCACACGCGTTCCAGCATCTTCAGCGGACTGCGTCGGCTGGAATTGTCCTTCTTGAGCAACAGCGAGCAGAGAATCGGCGTCATGGTGAACGAAATGAACAAGGACACTACCGTCATCACGACCATGGTCAACGCGAAGGGACGGAAGAACAGCCCGATCTGGCTGCCCATCATGGCGACGGGGAAGAGGACGACGACATTGGTTCCGGCGCTGGCAAGAACCGCCACGGCCACTTCCGAGGCGCCCAGCCGCGACGCTTGGTGGGCGTCGCCCGTCTCGTCGAAACGTTTGACGATGCTCTCCAGCACGACGATGGAGTTCGTTACGAGGATGCCGATGGACAGGCCGATGGAAAGCAGCGTGGACACGTTCAGTGTGTAATCCAAGAGGCCGAGGAAGAACATGCCCACGATGATGGTGAGCGGCATGGTCACCGCGATGATGAACGTGGTACGGATGTTGTAGAGGAAGAAGAACAGGATAACGGCGGTTAGCAGCACGCCCTGCCAGATGTTGGTCATGGTGCTGTCGACGGTCGACTGGATGAAACTGGCGTCGTCGGCCACCCAGACCAGATCCATCCCGCCGGGCAGGTTGTCGCGCAGGTCGGCCATGGCCTCCTGGACGCGCCGTACCACCCGCACCGCATTGGCGTCGCCGCGTTTGACGATCTTGATCCCCACGCAGGGACGGCCGTCGATGAAGGCCTTCTGGCGGAGTTCCTCGGTGGTCATCTCGACACGGCCCACGCCGCCAACGTAGCAGCGCGACGTGTCCTCGTGGGCAATTTCCATGTCGTGGATGGCGGCCACGGTCTTGTAGTCGGCGTCGTATTTCACGACATACTCGGTGCCGTCGTCCCGCAACCGGCCGGATGGAATCAGGCGCACTCCCGACTGCACCGCCTGGACCACGTCGTAACTCGACAACCCCCGCGCGGCGAGTTTGTCACGGTCGAGCAGGATCTGTACTTCGCGCTCGGCGCCGCCGATGAGTTGGACTTCCGCCACGCCAGGAACGACGGTGATGCGGTCCTTCAACGCGTTGTCGGCGTAGTCGTAGAGTTCGTCGAGGGGCGCATCGCCGGTGAGGGCCAGATTCACGATGGGCTTGGCGTTGATGTCCCACTTCAGAACCTTGGGCTTCTCGGCCCCCGCGGGGAACTCATTGACGATGAGGTCGAGCTTCTCGCGGACGTCGTTCGCCGCGTCTTCCACGGCAATGTCCAGGTCGAATTCCAGGAAGGTCTGGCACCCGTTCTCCATGCAGGAGGAGGTGACGTGCTTCAATCCGTCGATGGACACGATCACGTCTTCGATACGCTTTGCGATGTCGGTCTCGATTTCCTCTGGGCTGGCGCCGGGGTAGATGGTCATGACTGTGATATAGGGCGCGTCGACCTTGGGTAGGTTTTCCAGGCCCATCTTGCGGTAGGCGTTGATACCGAGAAGCGCCAAGGCGATGATGAGGCTGCACATGGCCACGGGGCGACGGACGGACGCGCGGGACAGGAACATCAGGCGCCCGCCTCTTGAAGGTTCACGGGTGTGCCGTCGTCGAGCAGGTTCTGCCCCATGGTGACGACGGGTACCCCCTCGGACAGCGCCGGGGAGCGGACTTCAATCCACCCGTCGTTTTCGAGGCCGGTCTGAACATCGACCTGCCGGGCCGCCCCATCCTGAAGCGTGAATACCACGGAGCCGTCGTTTCGGGTCAACACGGCCGCGGCGGGCACGCCCAATCCTTGGAACTGGTCGAGCAGCACTTCCGCTTCAGCCATGGCGCCGGGAACCACGCCGGGGGGCGGGTCCTGAATCATGCACTTCACTTCGAAGGTGCGCAGTTTCGGATGGATGGTGGGGCTCTTGTACGACACCGTCAGGGGCGGGACGTCGATCCCGTAGACGTCGACACGGACGGGGGTCTTCCCAGGGACCACGCGGGCGTAGAACTGGGCGGGAAGATAGACCGAGACCTCAAGCACAGCCGGATCCTCGATGCGGAACACGGGCTTGCCCACGTCGGCCATTTCGCCGACTTCGCGGCAGCGCATGGCCACGGTCCCGCTAATGGGTGCATACACGGTGGCGTCGCTCAGGGTCTTCTCGGCAATGGCCACGGCGGCCACGGCCTGCCGTTCCTGTTCGACGCCGAGATCCACAAGACTCACTGCATGGGTGTGGAGGGCCTTGGTCTGCTTGAATCGGGACTCCTGCTGCTCGAGGGCGTCCTCGGATACCGTCTTGTTTTCGTAGAGCCGCTGAAACCGGAGGTAGTCGATCTCGGCCTTCTCAAGGTCCGCGGTGACGCGATCCAGGTTGGCTTCCTTCTCCCGCCGCGCGCACTTGGCAACGGCGAGATCCTGGCGGCTCACCTCAAGCGCTTTCTTGACCTTCAGGGCGTCGATCTCGAAGAGTTTGGTCTCGCCCGCCACCACCGGATCGCCTTCGTCCACGAATAGCGCCTCGACCGTGCCCGGAATCCGGGCGGATACGGTCGCGTAGTTCTTCGCCTCGATATTGCCCTGGCCTTTCACGCGCTCTTCAAAAGCACGCGGCTTCACCGGAACCGCCAGAACCGGCACGCGCCGCGCCACGGCATCCGTCACGGACGGCGTCGATGCTTTCGCCTCCTGGGAAGGCCACGAGATATGAGACCCCAGCAAGGCGCTCGCGCCGGCGACTGCTGCCAGCACCACGACAAGCCCCATGGCAATCCGACTCCACCTACTCCGCTTCATCGTCGTCCCCGTCACTGGTCGTGGCACCGGATTCCGGCCCGGTGTCCTCCGCGGTGTCATTCTCGGCGCCGGCTTCGTCGGCGGTCGTCTCGGAATCCTCGAGAGAGGGCAGGGGATCGTCCAACAGCGGCAGCCCAAGCGCACCCAGCATCACCCGGGTGACGTGCCGCGCGGCCGCCTCCAGAAACGACGCGTCGTAGCACTCCTTGCGCAGTATCATCATGATGGGCAATTGGGCAAACGAGTAGAACGCAATCTGACCCGTCAGCGAAAACGCCATCATGTCCGCCTCCCGCACCGACATGGACGGCTGCGCGAGCAGCACGATCTTGCGTAGCGCGGCGAGGTCGGGACGGAAAATCCGCTTGGCAATGACCTGCAGGGCCGGAGAAGGCTCCAGCAGGCTTCGAATCAGCAGTTTGCTGTACCACCCCGGCAACTCGGCTGAGAAGTAGCGGTCGAAACGGAGGCGGATCAGTTCGGCGATACTCGCGGCTATCTTTTCACGGGTGTCGAGCCGGGCCTCTTCGTCCACCAACTCTTGGACGAAGGTATCGCGCAGCCTGTCGGCCACGTGCTGAAGCACCTCGCTGTAGAGATTCTCTTTGGAGCCGAAGTGGTAGTTGATGGCGGCGATATTGACATCGGCCTTTTCGGCGATGGTGCGCACACTCGTGCCTTCGAGACCGTGATCGGCAAACAACTCGCCCGCGGACATCATGAGGATCAGCTTGGTTCCGCTAGGCTCTTGCTCCATGACTCGCTCCCAGTCGTACTACGGCTTCCACCGAACGGCATAGGGACACAGAGATATTATAGACGACGGGTGCGAAAACTTCCAACATGCTGTCAACGAGGCCTTTACCGAGGAAGATCATCCACACCGTTCCCCTGCCCATGACACGCCAAGCCGCGTAACCAACGCAATCGGAACTCTTCGACCGCCTACCCCATCCCGCACGCAGCGGATGAAGGGAACGATTGCGCCGTCCGTATCTGGTCGGGCATCCGCGCTCGGCTGCCCGTTTCTACTCAAGAAGCATCCCACCCGGGGCGGGGTGGGATGCTAAGAGGCATTGTCGAATGGTGGTTTGGGGTTCCGACCATCGACTGCCTGGATTGGGGGGAGGAGGCCATATCATCGGGTCGATTATGATGAATGAGGTCCACGGGGATGATGACAGCCCCTCGCTCCCGGTCTGCTGTTCGACCGCATGCACAAAGGCCCTCTGCACCGGTCGGCGTCCCAATCTCGGATTCAACTCTTGTAGGCGGGTTTCGGTGATTCCAGACTGACGCCTTGCCGTCCGAAACTGCACCGGAAACCGTCGCAACTTCTATAGGAATTATACATCAAATGTGCGTTTAAGTCAAACGTTTGAATCGAGAAAGGCTGCAGAACACTCAGAACTCGTATCCTATTCGCGTTAAAGCTGTTACGTGTCCCTTGCAGGCGATCAGGGCCACA
>JAAEQP010001058.1 GCA_024231375.1 bacterium
CGCATAGGGCCAAGTCCAGCACAATGACATCAAAGGACTTACGGCTGACCAGCCGGAGAACGCCCTTGGCGTCGTGGCATCGTTCGAGGGTGTAGCCGTCCACGGAGATGAACTGACTCAGCGACAGTGATCGTGCCGTATCGCTAACGGCCACAAGGACTTGTGTCTCTTTTTTTTCGTCTGTGTTTCGCATCGAAACGCTCCCGATCTTCAAGGGGCTATTGTAGCATTTCGAATCGAAGCACGCCAGAGGATCCCCGGGATTGTCTGGTCCGTCCGCGTTGTTATCACCTGATGGGGCAGGGAGACGGATGGCGCAGACGGAGCAAACGACAGCCCTGCCTGCTCCGTCGTTGACGGTAGCGCGGTCAACGCGTGCTATAATGTATGTGGGCTGCAGAAGCGGAAGTGTTACTATGGCATCGGCTTCAATACTCATGGTGGACGACAGTCCCGTGAACCTGGTCGTGCTACGCGCGCTTCTGGGCAAAGAGGGCTACGAACTCATCGCAGCCGATTCGGGGCAAGCCGCGATCGACCTCCTGCGCTCGAATCCGGGTTTCGACCTGGTGCTCCTCGACGTCTCCATGCCCGACCTCAACGGAATCGCGGTGTGCCGGACCCTCAAGTCCGATCCCAAGACCGCCCATATCCCGGTGGTTCTGTTGTCGGCGGTCCGCACCGACGATGACAGCATCACCGCTGGACGCGAAGCCGGCGCGGACGGGTATCTGACGAAGCCTGTCGCGGACAAAGACGTGCGCGCGTGGGTGAAGTCGGCCTTGCGCATCAGCCGGGCTTTCCGCGAATGCGAAGCCGAGCAGTCGGCATCCACTGACCACGCGGAGGATTGCGCGGCACGCTTTCACGAACTTTCCTGCCGGATGAAGGTGCCTCTCGAAGCGCTCTACGCCGAGGCTGAGATCCTCGCCAACGAACTCGAAGGCCAGAACGGCCCATCGGACCGCGTCGAATCCATCAAAGCCAACGCCGAACGCATCGCGCGCCTGGTGGCTGAGGCGCGAGGCGCGCATCAGGGCGGCTGAGTCGGTTCGGCGGTCAGCGTTCGGCTACACACTTCCGTACGTAGCGAAGACACCGACAAACAAGTTTGTCGGTGGCACACCCGTGAAAGCCCTGACTCCACTCTCCGTGGTCCTACCTCACTTCTGCCGTGCGCTCTTCCGATGCGATGGGTTAGGGCGCCGGTCGCACATTCACAGAAGCGTGCCCTTGTCGCGTGATCGCTCCTTTCGCAGGGTCTCCGCAATATAGGCTAAGACGGTCGCGACGGAGCGCGACCCTACCGAAGAGGGGCCTCGCACGTGCCGGGATCGTCACTCCCTTCTCGAAGTCATCCTGATGAATGCGCGACGGGATAGGGCTCTGCTGGCGCAGAGCCGGGCGCGCGGTAGCGCGCCGCCCCCACGTGTTCGCTCTGGTCGCAGGGTCGCCGCAATATAGGC
>JAAEQP010001059.1 GCA_024231375.1 bacterium
AATCCAACCAGACAATCAGCGCGGCAACTGTCCGCATACCCGAATGGGGGTGCCCCGCGATGCCGACCTACGAAGCGCAACGCAAAGTCCTGGCCGAGCAAATTCGAATCCGGCTCTCGGAAATCCGTAGCACCATCTACTCCCACCGCGAACCCATCCGGTCGCTCCGGGCATGCATCACAGGTCCCGGCAAGGGTCCGGAAGCGCCACCCGCCAGCGGTTGGGAGGCGTTCGAGGCCCGGTGCTCGTGGGGTGGCTTTGACCAGACCACGTGGTTCAAGATGCGCGCCACGGTGCCGAAGTCGATGCGCGGTCACCGCGTTGTCGCGCTGGTGCGTCCCGGCGGCGAGTCGCTCGCGTACGTCAACGAGGAACCGGTCCAGGGACTCGACAACAACCGCGATATGCTTCTCCTGGTGGAACGCGCCAAGGGCGGCGAGAAGTTCGACATTCTCCTTGAGTCGGTGCCCAGCACCCAGCACGACACGCATCACGCCTTCCAGTATGCGGACTTGGCGGTAATGCACCAGGACGTGTGGGACTTCTACTGGGACCTCCACACCGCGATGCAGGCATGGGAACTGTTGCCCCAGAACTTCGCACCTCAACGTCAATTGCTTGACCTGCTGAACCGCTGCGCCAAGATGGTCGACGCCCTCCCGCGCGACGAACCCGCCTACTATGAATCCATCGCCCTGGCGCAGAAGGCGCTCCGACAAGGCCTCAAGACATTCGAACAGAGCCATGGCATGGGCCACTTGACGCTCACGGGCCATTCCCATATCGACACGGCATGGCTGTGGCCGAAACGCGAAACCCAACGCAAGTGCGGACGGACGTTCTCGACCGTGTTGGCGTTGATGGACCGGTATCCGGAGTATCACTTCTCGTGCAGCCAACCAGCCCAATACGCGTGGCTGAAGGAGCAGCGACCGGAACTGTACGACAAGATACGACGCCACGTGCGCGGCGGCCGGTGGGAACCGAACGGCTGTTTCTGGGTGGAACCCGACTTGAACGTGCCCTCAGGCGAGTCGCTCGTGCGCCAGGCGGTGTACGGGAACCGCTTCTTCCGCGAAGAGTTTGGCCTTCATTCGCGTGTAGCGTGGACGCCCGACACCTTCGGCTACTGCTGGACGCTGCCGCAAATTCTCCGACGCGCCCAGGTGGACTTCTTTGTCACCGGCAAACTCTACTGGAACCAGTTCACGGCCTTCCCGCACAGCCATTTCATGTGGGAGGGCACGGACGGATCGCGCATACGCTCGGTATTGCCCGACAACTACAACGGCGACCCCGAACCGCGTCAGATTCTCTCGCAATGGGACAACAACAAGCAGAAGGAACTCGCCGAGGAGTTCCTGTTCCCCTTTGGATACGGCGATGGCGGTGGCGGCCCGACGGCCGAGATGATTGAGCGCGGCAAGCGCCTGAAGAACGTTATCGGTCTGCCTAAGTGCGAGTTCGGCAAGGTCCAGGACGCCTTGGATCGGATGGCGAAACAGTGTCCGGCGGAACAGTTGCCCGTGTGGAACGGCGAACTGTATTTCGAACTGCATCGGGGGTGCCAGACATCGCAGGCGCGCACAAAACGCAACAACCGAAAATGCGAGTACGCCCTGCGCGACGCGGAGTTCTTGAGCGCCCTGTCCTTGCTCCACGGCGGCACGTACGACGCCGACACCCTATACAACGCCTGGACCATGGTGTTAACGAACCAGTTCCACGACATTCTGCCGGGCACCTCCATCAACGAGGTGTACGCCACGGCCGATGAGGAATACGCGCAGGTCTTGGAACAACTCGCCCGCGTCCGCAGCGGAGCAGTGTCGCATGTGTCGGACCAGATCGACACGAGCGGCGAGGGCCAGGCTGTGGTGGTCTTCAATTCGCTGTCTTGGGTCCGCACGGATGTGGCGTCCGTGCGCCTCGACAACGAAGACGGACCTGTCCGCGCCGTGTCGCCTGACGGCACGGACGTCCCCTGCCAACGCGGAGCCGATGGCGCACTGGTATTCGAAGCGCGCGACGTGCCTCCGCTTGGCTACGCCGTGTACCGTGTGCTTCAGGGCGAGGCTGAACACCCTGCCGAGAGCACCCTCGCGGCCTCCCCGTCGGAGATGGAGAACGATTGCATCCGGGTGACCTTCGACGCCATGGGACGACTCAGCAGTGTGTACGACAAGACGGAAGAACGCGAGGTGTTGCCGGAAGGCACCGCAGCCAACACGATCCAATTGTTCGAAGACCGTCCTTCCTGCTGGGAAGCGTGGGACATCGACTACGACTTCGAGGAAAAGATGTGGGAACCCGGCGCGCCGGAATCCATCGAAGTGATCGAGAGCGGACCGGTCCGCGCCGTGGTGCGCATCATCCGAACGACCGATCTGAGCACCATCACCCAGGACGTGACGTTGTACGCGGGAAGCCCTCGCCTCGATTTCGTCACCCACGTGGACTGGCACGACCGGCGCACCTTGATGAAGGCCGCATTCCCTGTGGATGTCCGGTCGGACCACGCCACCTTCGAAATTCAGTTCGGCGCACTCAACCGGCCCACGCACGCCAACCGCGACGCCGACCTGGCCCAGTTTGAAGTGCCTGCGCAGAAATGGGCGGACCTGTCGGAGGGCGACTACGGCGCCAGCCTGTTGAACGACTGCAAGTACGGCTACGACGTGAAGGACAACGTGTTGCGCATCTCGCTGCTTCGCGCGCCGCTGGAGCCGGACAAGCACGCGGACGAAGGCGAGCACACCTTCACCTATTCGCTCTATCCCCACGGCGCCGACTGGCGCAATGGAACCGTGCAACAGGGACTCGAACTGAATGTCCCGATCATCGCGGCGACAGCGCGTTCCGCGGAAGGTGAACGACCACCCCAAGGCGCTCTCGCTGCGGTGGACGCCGAGAACGTCATCATCGACACAGTCAAACGCGCCGAAGACAGCGACGACATCATCGTCCGGCTGTACGAAGCCTACGGTCAGCGCGGACCGGTGATGTTGACGCTCGACCGTCCGCCGCGTAAGGTCACCGAATGCGATCTCATGGAAGAGAACGACACGCCGGTGGACGTGCAAGGCGCCAACGTCCGGTTCACGATCAAACCGTTTGAGATCCGGACGTTCAAGGTTCGATTCTGACGAGACGGCTTCAATTAGTAGAAGGCGCAAGCACAATGGCGAATGCGAGGAAGCCGAGGAAATCGGGGACTGTACCAAGCGAGTCCGCCGCGGCGGACGAGACGGGACTGTCCCCCATTTCCGGACAACATGAGAGGGACACCAGCGAAATGACGAAGAAGACAGGACTCGGTCGACGCGCCTTTCTAGGTCTTGCAGCCGGAGCGGCGGGGGCATCGTGTATGTCGAGTGCTCAACAAGAGGAAGACGCAATGCCGTCTCGAAAACCCAATCTCGTATTCGTGTTCGGCGATCAGTGGCGTGCCCAGTCCATCGGGTACAGAGGCGACACCAACGCGCTCACACCGAACCTGGACCGGCTCGAAAGCGAATCCGTCAACTTCACAAATGCCGTGTCGGGGTGCCCGGTCTGCACGCCCTACCGCGCGAGCCTCATGACGGGCCAATATTGGCTCACCCACGGCGCCTTCATGAACGATGTACACTTGCGCGACGAAGCCGTGTCGCTTGCCGAAGCCTACAACGCCGCCGGGTACGACACCGGCTACATCGGTAAGTGGCACATCGACGGCCATGGCCGTGGCGCATTCATCCCCCGCGAGCGCAGGCAGGGCTGGCAGTACTGGAAAGTGCTCGAATGCACGCACAACTACAACGATTCCCCCTACTACGGCGACGAGAACAGGAAGTTGACTTGGGAAGGCTACGACGCCATCGCCCAAACCCGCGATGCGCAACAGTACATCCGCGATCACGCCAAGTCCGACCCCTTCGCCCTGTGTCTGTCATGGGGACCGCCTCATGCGCCCTACCACACCGCGCCGAAGGAGTTCCAGGCGCTCATCGACCCGGAGAAGGTCACCATTCCACCGAATGTGCCCGCGGAACATGTCGACAAGGCCCGCAAATTCCTCGCGGGATACTATGCCCACATCGCGGCGTTGGACGCATGCATCGGCGACTTGCTGACCACGTTGGACGAATGCGGTATCGCGGACAACACGGTCTTTGTCTTCACGTCGGACCACGGCGACATGCTGCTCTCCCACGGGTTCCAGAAGAAGCAGCAACCCTACGAGGAATCCATTCGGGTGCCCTTCCTGGTGCGATACCCGGACAAGTTCGGCAAGAAGGGCCGCCGCGTCGCCACCATGCTCAACACGCCCGACATCATGCCCACCGTCCTTGGCCTGTGCGATGTGCCCATTCCGGACGGCGTGGAAGGTGAAGACTTCTCGCGCGCCCTCGAACGCGGCAAGGAACCGGACGCGGATGCGGCGCTACTCATGTGTCCCGCGCCCTTCGGCCAGTGGTCGCGCGACCGCGGCGGCCGCGCATACCGAGGCGTGCGCACAGCGCGCTACACCTACACCCGCGACCTGAACGGTCCGTGGTTGTTGTTCGACAACGAGACCGACCCGTATCAGATGACGAACTTGTGCGGAAAGCCGGAGATGGCCAAGGTCCAGGCGAAACTCGACAAGGCCCTGAACCGATTGCTGAAACAAACCAACGACGAGTTCAAGCCCACCGAATATTACGTCGAGAAATGGGGGTACCCCCTCGACAAGACAGGCACCGTGCCCTACAAGAACTGAGCGCTCTCACTTCCGTTGTGGCCGGTCTCCATCCCTTGGCCGAAGAGGTGGCACGGGCTTCCAGCCCGTGATTCAACCTCCCACCCGAAGATCACGGCCAAGATGGCCGTGCCACCTCCCTGTGGCCGATCGCGGCCTCTTGGCTGCGCTCCGGCCGAGCCGCGTAGGTGTGTGGAGGAAGGGCTGCAAGCCCGCCCGAGCACGCACCATCTCCATTCTACTCCTCGACCACGTACTCGTCTTCCGAATCAAACGGCGGCGTCACCACATTGATGATCTCGAAATGCCCGCGCAAGGCATGGGGCGTGCCGGGCGGAATGGCGATGACATCCCCCGCCTCGACTGGCACGCGCTCATCGCCCAGTTCCACCTCACCCGAACCCTCGAGCACGATGTAGTGTTCGTGCAGCACCTTGTGGTAGTGCTTCTTCGCCTCGCCTTCGATGCGCACCCGGTGAATGCTCACGCGGTCGTTGTCAGCGCCCGTCACGATACGCGTCGCCTCCCCGCACGGACACGGCACGGGCGTCACGTCAGCCGCCTTGCGAACGTACGCCTGCGTCATGGGCCTTCTCCCGTCGCCGCCGACCAGTATTCGATCGCCACGCCTTCGTTGCCGTTCAGCAACGACAACACACGGACCTCATACGCCGCCCCGTCCGCGCACGCGAGTTGGAATCCACAGGGCAGTTCCGGCAACGGGTAGCCGCGCACGCCCAAAGAATCCATCGGCAGGGACTCGGCCGGCACAAGTGCGTCTCCGTCTCGCAGGCGCATCGTGCCGTCCCGCAGACACCACAAAGCGGGGCTGTCTTCGCTGTTGTAGAAGAGATCGCCCCGCGCAAGATTCTTCGTGATACCGTTCAGCGGCAGGACCTCGCCCGTCGCCAGATCCAGCGTCTGGTGAATCTCGCCCGCCGCCGCGAAGGACGGCAGGTACACTTTCTGTTTGGAAGCATACTGCAGGAACTTGTACCGCATCACGACCCGTTGTTCGTGCGTGCGGAGGTATTGGATCACCCCGATGTCGCCGTAGACGGTCTCGAAGGCCATGGCATAGGGCGCTGGCCACGCGGGCAGGCCTTTGAACGCTTCAAGGGGAGCCCAGGCCATCTCCACGATCCCGAAGGGACTGGGCCCTTGGGGCTTTCCGGGCGGCAAGTCTTCAACCGAGTCCGCGGTCCAAAGGTTCAGCGCGGGCTCCTCACGCTCCGTGGCCACCGTGCGCATCTCGCCGCCGACCACGCGTTCTTCATACGCATCCGAGGGCAGCTTCTTCATGGGCCCGCACCACGTCCGTAGGCCGTGCACGGCGAATCCCGATGTCTCCTGAGCGTCCTCGCCCGCGAGGCGAATCCATTCGATGTATACGTCGCTCATGCTCCGGTGGACCACGCGCCCCGTGTGCAGGTCCATCACAAGTTGCTGCTTGAAGGTCGCCGGACTGAGGACGGCCACAATCTCCTCCCCGATCTGGGGAAGAGCATCCAGAGGCATGTTCAACGCGTGCGCAACGCCCCACTCCTTCGCAGGCTGGAATCTCACCCAATCGGTGACGAACTCGCGGCCGTAGTAGTGGCGCACGGGCGGAGTGCACAGTGCGCCTTCCAGGTAGGGCACGAAGACCAAGCGCCATTCCTGAGCGCCGACGGATTCCTTTGTTAGCGCCTCGGGTTGGAACCATCTTTCCTCGAAACCGGGCACTGCCACGGGCAGAATGAGCGCGCCGACCTCCTCCCGCGATCTGGAGTGCTTCTCCTCGGCGAACACGCGAAACGACACTTCAACCGGCAGTGGGGCGACGTCCAGATGCAGGCGTGGCCGTCGGTTCTCTTCCTGTGCGTCCGTGCACGTCACCACGACCCGCTGCGCCAGGATCTCGTCCCACCCGTCCTCATAGACCGGCGCGAAGTACCCCTCGGGATATTCCTCTACCACCTCGAAGGCGATCTCGTTGGATCGCAACTCGTCCAGTTTCACGCTCTCAGCTTCGGCCTCGCCCGAATCGGTTGCGGGGAGTTCACGGGTCGCCTCCACATCCTTCCAGACCACGACAAGCCGGTGTTTGCCGAGGGCAAGGTCCAGAGGATCCGCCAGGCAGCCGGGGAACGCCCACACTGAATGCGATTCGTAAGGCCTGTCGTTGACAGGACGGGGACCACTCATATCCGCCTGGTAGTAGGTGCCGTCGATGAGGAAGTCGGGTATGGCCGAGCCGGCAAGCGGGCGCCACTCCATTTCGCCGACTCGCTGATGCACGTAGAAGCGCTCTCCCCGTTTCCAGTACGTGTGCGCGGTCAGCCGGGGAGACGGCGGCACGTGCCGGAAGTCATAGTCCGGCTTCAGCCGCACGCCCTTGAACCTGGCCCAGGTCCTTATGCCCTGAAGATGGGGCTGGGCGGACGGCGGGCTGTTGCCGACCTTCACGCCAATCTTCACCTTGGCCACGTCCTTCGGATTGGGAATGTGGACTTTGAAGGAACGGTCTTGCCACACCCCATCAGTGCCCAGTAAGGCCGAACCGTAATTGCTGTGGACCTTGGGTTTCCACCATCCCACAAGAATCTGGCAGCCCAGGCGCTCGATGTTCGCGTCCTTGGGTTCGGTCATACGGTAAGCAAACTCAAACGCCTCCCCTTCGGGCATGTTCGGGTCGGGTTTGCTGAATGCGAAGGTTGACCACGTCGCCGGTTCCGTGACGACGGTCCCATCAGGCCGCCACCACGGGTCCTTCTTGGACCCCTTGGCGTAGCGAATGCCCACGAGTTCCACGGTCACCCCATTCTCGATGGTCTCTCGCCAGTCGGCCGGGTCATAGCCGTCCGCTTTCACCACGCGGCCCGCGCCGATGAGTCCCGCAAGCGCGATGCCGACGACCGCGACGACGAGCACGACCGCGAGGGCACGGATGCTGGTTCGCGTGGACAGGTGTCGGCCCGTGTCCAGAATGCGCTGCACGCGGCGTCCCAAGGACGACGTAAATGCCACTACCCCAACGCCCGCCACGGCTTCCGCCGCGCAGGGCTGGAACCGTTCGGCGATGTCGGTTAACCTCCGTGCGTAGTCGCGACGGCCCAGTCCGTGATGCACAACGTAGTCGTCGGCCACGTCGTCGGCCGTGTCCACCAGGCGGCGGCGCAAGGCCCATAGAAGCGGTTGATACCAGAGAACGGCACAGGTCAACGAGACCAGCGTGTTCCATAACCCGTCCCTTCGTTTCAGATGGGCCAACTCATGGACCAGGACTTCGTCGGATGCCGCGAGAACGCCAGCGTCCGGTAGCAGCACCACGGGGCGGCGGAGTCCCGCGAGACACGGGCTCTGCACACGGGTGCTCACACGCACACTCGGCTGTCGCACGCCAAGTCTTTGAGCAGCGGCACGGCATCGCTCGACGATGGCCTCGGGCGCGGGCTCCGCCGTGGATCGCAGTCGGCGCACGTAGGCGCATGCCCAACGGAAACGCAATAGGAGCGCCGTGGCCACAGCCACCCAGAGCAGTGCAAGGCAGATGAAAAGCGCAGCGACACGGTTCATCCCTTGCGAGCCGGAGTCGAGCGGGCGCGAGGACATCGCCGTGACGGCTGCACTTGACGCCGTCCCCCGGGTCGGGGAAACGGGGAGAGCCCGAGGCGGTCCGGCCGGCCCTGGTATCTGCGCGACGGCCACAGGACCCGTCTCTGCCGGAAGCCGGGAGGCAGGCTCAGAGACCGCGTCCAGCCCTTGGGCTTCCTGCGGCGAAGCGAGATCGGGGAATCGAAGCGAAACCCCTTGCACACCCAGAGCGCCCAAACTGACCGATGCCAGCGGGCACAGCAGCACCGCTACAAGCGTGACGCGCAGCACGGTGGATTGAAGGGCAGCGCCGCGCCCGCGCGCAAGACGCGCCAGCGTCACCCCAGCCAGTAGGAGGACGGTCGACTGGGCGAGCCAGCCGAGCCCGAACTCGGCAAGTGGGCGCGCAATCGCTTCCATGGCGGTTGAGAGGACATCCATGTCTAGTCCTCCTCGCCTTGGGGCGGGTCGATCAACTCGCGGATGCGGCCCAATTCATCGTCGGGAATCTGCTCGCTCTTGAGGAGATACGAGACCAGTCCCGCGGTGGAACCACCAAACACACGGTCCACAAACTCGCGCGTGGCCTTCTTCCGCACGTTCTCCGGTTCGACGAGGGGTTTGAAGATGAAGGTACGCCCGTCCCGCTCGTGGCCCACGGCGTCCTTCGCCTCCAGCTTGCGCAACAGGGTCTGCACCGTGCTGTGCGCGATAGGCGCGTCCTCGTTGAGGGCGTCGGTGATTTCCCGCGCGGTCGCGCGTCCCTTCCCCCACAAGACATTCATGATCTTGAGCTGTACCCGCCCGAGTCGCGGCGCTGCCATGGCTACCCCTCCCGATTGCCCATTCATTTACCGCATTAAATTTACCATGGTAAACGACTGGTGTCAACTCCCCTTTTCGCCTAGGTAACCGCGCTCAATCGACAGGTAAGCGTCATCCCGGCCGCAAGGCGTCCCCTACCCCCGGGCCGGAAACCAAGCCCCTGGCGGATGTGCCACCCACAAACTCGTTTGTGGGTGTCTTCGGGCACACGGGAAGTCGCTGGGCTCGGGCAATCCGGACACCCACAAGCTGGCGCTTGAAGGTGGCACACTCGGGATTAGGAACCCCCACAAACAGAACGACGCCCCGGAACGCGTCTCGCGTGTCCGGGGCGTCGATTCAACTCGTATGGCGGTGAAAGTTAGAACTTCACCTTCGTCTCGAAGTAGAGGTAGTCGGCGTCGTCGCCGTCGCTACCACCGTTGAAGCCAAGGCCGTTGGCATTGGTGTAGCTGCCGTCTTCAAGGCCGTTGCCCACGAACAGGTGGGACCAACCGGCTTCGAAGGTCAGGTCTTCGGTGTAGGCGTAGGTGGCCCACAGGCCGACTTCCCAACCAAGGTCTTCGGCCGATTCCATGGTGCGGAACGGACGCGCCGCGTTGATCGGGATGGTCCACTCACCGAGGGTGATGGACTGGGGACGCGCGAAGGGATCGACCACTTCGAAGTACGCCGCGTCAACACCGATTTCCAGACTCTCGGTCGGCTTCACGGTCATGCCGCCACCGGCCATCCAGAAATTCGACATCTGGGCGTTGGTGTCCATGAACTTGCTGTATTCGATTCCCGAGCAGAGGCGCATGAAGCCCATGCTGGCTTCGGGCTTGTAGAAGGGATTGACCCACTCCCACCAGTTGAGGTCGCGGTTGTCGTTGCCGCTGTAGAAGGCGCCCTTCACATACACGCGGGGCTGCCAGACCATGTCGATGGAGTATCCGACCGTCAGGTCGCCGCCCCAGTTATCGAACTCGGCGTCGTCGTCACCATAAAGCGACGGGCTGAACAGCGCGCCGACCTGGCCGGCCTCGCCCATCTGGTACACGGCTTCCATCTCGTAGTCGAACCCGGCCACTTCGCCATACAGGCGCAGGCCGAAGTTGTGCAGGTTGGTGACATCGTAGTCGTCCAGACCGAGGATGTCTTCGACCCACTCGAGGGGCGCGATGAAATTGGTGTCGTTCACGCTGCGGGCGTCGCGGGCCAGCAGCCAGTAGGCGTCGGCGTTGAAGGCAGGCGACGGATTGACCATCACGTAGATGCCGTAAAGGTCGCAGTCGCCGTCTTCTTCAGCAGGGCTGGCTTCGAAGGCTTTGCCCCAGATCGCGTTCAGAGTAACCATGTCCAACTTGTACATGGCATGGATGGCGTCGATGGAATGGCCCGTGAAGTTGGAGTTGGTCGTCGAGTTGCCGACCAGGATCCCTTTACCGAACACGTACTCGCGGCGGCCGAAGAACACGCTCAAGGGCTGGCCCGCGATGTTGTGCATCTCGATGAAAGCCTGGAACACCTCGACATCGTCGGTGCTAACCGCACGCGAATCGGCGCCAGTGACGTAATTGGAGCGAAAGTCTTCGCCCCAGATATCGTAGCTGTCCAACTCGATGGTGGCGGCCACATCGTCCGTGAAGTCGGCCTTCACGCACAGGCGGGTCCGCTGCTCGACGAATTTCACGTCGTTGCTATCCGAAGAATCCCACGCGAATGGGCTGAGGATGCTCTGTCCGCCGAACACGTCGCCAATGGCCCGGGCAGGCAGGAACGAAGCCGGCCAGCGGGTCTCAAGGGCGTTCGGGCTCGTGAACGCGTTCATCCAGTAGTTACCGCGAATGCGGATTTCTCCGCCAACCTGAACAGTCTGCAACTCGGCCAAGGCGGAGAAGGACGCAGTCATCAAAATCCCCACCAGGACCACAACACCAATCTTGCGCATTACTACCTCCATTGCGGGCATTCGTCAGCCACCGGGCGTGGAATGCCCCCATCTTTTCCGTTCGTTGCCATGCCAGCCGGGCGTCACATCGCAACCCCCGGCACACTGAAGGCATAAACCGGGTGATACGAGCGAGAAAAATCCCCTCGAGCCCCCGTGCCGCACGGTCCACCCCGCGCAACAGGATGTCAAGAAACATCCATTCGTAGCCGTCGTGGGATACCTTAGCCGAAATCCAATCGGATCTCAACCCTTTTCTGTGGACTCCTTTCCACATATTCCCGGACCGCCGATCCGATAGACCTGCCTCCGCGCACAGGGATGCGATGATGGGACACGCTTGGTATAATCGGCGGCACTCGGAACGCCAAGTCCGCGAATTCCCGCGGAGGCCGCGATCTCCAGGAGGTGCGTATGAGACGGATTCTTCCCGTTCTGGTGGCCGTGTCGATCGCGGCCGTGACGGCAGGGGCCGCGAAGAAGAAGGACGAGCCTCTCCCCCGTCCTGTGGGAACCCTCACTCCCGCCCCCGCAGGCGACGGATGGATCGACCTGTTCGATGCGAGCCACCAGAAGGAATGGAAACTCGACAAGCCGCGAGACGGCATCTTCGCCTTCGAAGACGGGGTCATGCACATCAGCGGCCACAAGCCCACACGTTACATCGGATACATGAAGGAGACCTTCTCGGACTTCCAACTCCACGTTGAGTTCAAGGTCACCAAGGACGCCAACAGCGGCGTGCTGTTTCGCGCTGACCCGTCGAGCCCGCCCTACACAGGGATGGAAATCCAGGTCTACGACGACCACGGCAAGCCGCCGTCGTGGTACGGCTGCGGCGCCCTGTACGACGTGGCGTCGCCCATGTTCAACATGAGCAATCCCGCGGGCGAATGGAATTCCCTCGACATCACGTTGAAGGGAAAACACCTCGTAACGGTGATGAACGGGTGGAAAGTGCTCGACGTGGATCTGTCCGTCATGAAGCGGCCCGTGGGCAAGTTCAAGACGCCTTACGATCAACTGTCTCTGGAGGGACATCTGTTTCTTCAGGACCACGGAAATGAACTGTGGTACCGCAACGTGCGGATCAAGAAGCTGTAGCAGGGGGAATCATAATGACGACTCGACGCTTATCACGCAGAACGTTCCTGGCTGGTGTCGCCAGCGTTACCGCCGGGTGCGCCACACGCCCCGGCAAAGCGCCCGCGGTCATCTCGACCCGTTCGCCCAACGACAAACTCAACGTAGCCGCCATCGGCTGCGGAGGCAAAGGCTTCGTGGACATCAGCGGAGCGGCCGCCGTCGGCGAAAACGTGGTTGCCCTGTGCGACGTCGACCTCAATCGCGCGAAGCGGGCGTTTCACACATGGCCCGACGCGAAACAGTACCAGGACTACCGGGTCATGTTGGAGAAGCAGAAGGACATCGACGCCGTCACCATTTCGACGCCGGACCATACCCACGCGTGCGCGACCATGCTCGCCATGTCCCTTGGCAAACACGTGTACACGCAGAAGCCGCTCACCCATTCCATCTTCGAGGCGCGGGCATTGACCAAGGCCGCGGCAAAGTACGACGTGGCCACGCAGATGGGCAACCAAGGCCATTCCATGGAAGACACGCGCGTGGCCTGCGAACTGGTTTGGGCCGGCGCTATTGGCGACGTGCGTGAGGTCCATTGCTGGACCGACCGGCCCGAAGGCGGACGCTGGAAGCAGGGGATCACCACCATTTCGCCGGCCCTGCCCGTGCCGGACTATCTCGATTGGGATGTGTGGATCGGACCGGCCCCCATGCGCGCGTACAACTACGACTACCATCCCCGCAATTGGCGCGGCTGGTGGGACTTCGGCTGCGGCGCATTGGGCGACATGGGGTGTCACATCATGGACGCGCCCTATTGGGCGCTTCATCTGGGCGCGCCGACCTCGGTGGAATGCACGCATCAGAAAAACAACAACGATCAGACCGGCCCGACGGAATGCGTCATCCGGTACGAGTTCCCCGAGCGCGTGATCGACGGCAAGACACTGCCGCCGGTGACGCTCTATTGGTACGAGGGCAGCGTTATGCCGCCGAAGCCCGAAGCTATGGGCGACACGCCTCTCGACACGAACGGAACCCTGATGATCGGAAGCGACGGCGTACTCAACAGCGGCGCCACCGGCGACAAGCCGCGCCTGTTCCCCGAGTCGCTCGACAAAGACTTTGTGCGACCCGATCCGACCATCGAGCGCGTCGGCGGCCCCTACGAGGACTGGATCGCGGCGTGCAAGGGGGTGCGGCCCCAGGCATGTTCGAACTTCTCGTACTCGGGCCCCCTCACCGAGGCCGTGCTGCTGGGCAACGTGGCGCTGCGGGTGGGTGAACGTTGCGAATGGAATGCCAAGAAGATGAAGATCACCAACCTCCCCGAGGCGAATCGGTTCGTCGGACGCGACTACCGTGAGGGATGGACTCTATAGACGCTCAGGATTCCCCAGTTCTCATTTTGGGGCATTCGCGACCACAAGGAATCCCTCGCGCTGGCGTGTCGATTGTGGTCCGTATCGGAAATGGGACTGTAGTTTGTGGCCTTGCGCCCTCTCCCAGCGGCTTGCCAGCCGCGGCTGGGAGAGGGGTGGGGTGAGGGGTCTTACGACTCCCTGGCTTGCTTCCTAACCCGGAACTTGGGATTACTGAACTGTAGACATCTGCCTGAACGCTATCAATGCCCTTCCAGTGAGGCCCGGGTAGCCGCGGCCGTGCGAGCGAGGAGCGAAAGAGCGGGACTGACCCCAGCGAGCGCAGCGAGACGGGTCTGTCCCTGGCTTCTTTCGCGGGCTTCGCGAGTGACTCGCCCTTCTCTTGACAGATCTTCAATCGATGTCTTGTAGCGAGGCGCGTGTCGCGGCAGCCGTGCGAGCGAGGAAAGCTTCATCGCTGCCGACGGTGATGAGGTTGAACCCGTAGTCGCGCCATTTCCGGGCGCCGTCCGCATCGTGTACGGGGACTCCATTGGACAATCCGCGCGCTTTCGAAATCTCAACGACCTTCTGGACGGCCGCCACCAACTCGGGGTGATCCGGCGTGTCGGGCGCGCCCAGGTCCATCTGAAAATCGGCGGGACCAAAGAACACACCGTCGAGATGGCCGTCGGCCACGTCAAGAATGGCATCCAGATTCACCAGCCCTTGCCTGCTCTCAATCTGGATGAACAGAAACCGTGTGTTGTGCTGGTCCGCGATACGTTCCTGCATCGTGGCCGTCATCTTGCCGATGATGCTCGACCGCAATCCGAACCCGCGACGCCCGACCGGCGGAAACTTGGCGCAGTCGATGATGTGCCGCATCTGCTCCGGCGTTTCGACACGCGGAACGATGATGCCACTCACGCCCATGTCGTACGCCTGCGCAATGCGGGGATACTCGTCCTGCGCCACGCGTAGAATGCTCATGATGCCGAGATCCTCGGCGGCGCGCGCCACGTCTATGATGCTCTCGTAGGAATGGCAACTGTGCTCGTTGTCGATCCAGAGCCACTCAAACCCCGCCCGCGCCATCAGGCGCACCGTATGGGGAACCATGAACTCGAACATCACTGTGCCCCACGACACACGCCGCGTGCGGCAGGCCTCTTTGAACGTCAGGCGATCCATTGGGGGTCCCTTTCCGGCGCTTGGGGTTCAGCGTGAATCACGGTGCGCACGCACCACGGAAGAGTAGCACGACGCGCTGGGGCGTGTGAAACGGAACTGTCAGAGGCCCTGGCCCAGCGCCGCGACGGGGAGGTACAGCGCCAGGAGCAGAGCAACGATGCAGAACAGCAACCCAAAGACAGAGACCGCCCCGAACGCCCGGCGCGCCTTGCTCTCGGCCGGCAGCCAGAGGTAGACGCCTACCATCAGGACGACGCCTATGGGATAGGCGACGAAACCCATGGCGACGTTGCTGAACACGTGGCAGACGCTGACCGCGATGCGCGCCGGCACAGGCAATTCAGCGCCGAGGTTACTGAACACTTCGACGACTCTGGGCGACATGAAGACCATGAAGAGCCACAGAACTGCGGCCTCCACCCCCAGCACGCTCAGGAACAGCCAAGGGAAACGGCCTTTTCTATCCTTCAGCACCGACACGTCCTGGTCCCACGGCAACACGATGAACAGGACCAGATACACGAGGATGGCCGTACCACCAGTGAAGAGGAATGCCAGCAGGAAGAGCAGTCGAACCGTGGAAGTCTCCATGCCAAGCTTCGCGGCGATCCCGGCGCATACACCGCCCAGTTGCCGATTGGCCCAGGATTTCCTGAGCCGGTCCACCTCGCGGGCACCCTTGGAAGCTTGATTGGCCTCCTCAGTCTCCAGAGCAGACCTCAGCGTCCGATAATCTTCGTCCGTGATGCGGCCTTCGGCAAACAACAGGTCCAGGTGCTCGACCGACGTGGCGTCTGACGCACTCATGACTCCATCCTCCCCACATTCCCTACCCCGTGTAGAGGTCGTTGATGATTGCCGCGGCCTCTTCAGCCGTCACCTCTCCCTCGGCGACCCGGTCCAGGACGGCCTTCTTGGCGGCATCACGGGACCGAATCTCGCGGTAGTGGTCGATGACCTTGTCGAGGCGGTTCCGAATGGCCGTGTACCCCATCCCGGACCCGCGGGCCAGCGCCTTGATGTTGAACCCGGCCAGCAGGTATTCCTCCAGGAACTCCCGTTCATCCGGGTTTAGCAACTCAAACATGGTCCGCTTGAACCGTCCGCGGACCTCCACCCCGCATGAGGGGCAATCCATGACCGCCGGCCGCATGGCGGCCTCGCAGTAGGGGCATGCCGTGCTGTGTAGAGTCTCGGGTTTCATGACCCCAGTATGGCACGACGAAGGCCAATCGATCAACATAATGTTGCGGTGATTTCCACTTTACCCCAATAATATTTCGAGCTAGTACACTAATTTGGACCCGAGA
>JAAEQP010001060.1 GCA_024231375.1 bacterium
CAGTTGCCACGTCTTCGATGCCCAGGGCAAGCCCGCCACCATCCACGGCGGACGCATCAACTGGTACGGACGCGACCCGGACTGGCAGGACGTAAAGGACTATCGCGGCCGTCAGGATGTCGAGAAACCCGTCGGTGAATGGAACCGGGTCGAGTGCATCGCCGAGGGCAAAGCAATTACCGTCATCCTCAACGGCACCGTTGTGAATCGCGCCATTGATGCGCAACCGCGAAAGGGGCGCATCCAAATCCAGTCAGAAGGCGCCGAGGTCTTTGTTCGCCGCGTGGACCTTGTGCCGCTTGCCCCCGTCCCCGGTACGGCGTGCGCGCCGGTACTCTTGGTGGCCAACAAACACGACGACACCCTGAGCTTCATCAATCCGGACAGCCTCGAGATCATCGAGACCATCCCCACCGGCCCGAATCCGCACGAGATGGTGATCACCCCGGACCAGCGCATTGTCTATCTCTCAAACTACGCACCACCGGGCGAAACCATCTCGGTCATCGACCTGCTTGCGCGCAAACACATCAAGCAGATCCCGACAGGTCAGTACACGCGAATCCACGGCGCCGCGATGGCCC
>JAAEQP010001061.1 GCA_024231375.1 bacterium
GTCCACGATTCAGGCGACGAAGACTGGGTAGTGTTCTACGCCCAAACGGGTCAGCTGGTGACCGCGGAAACACGCAATCTTGATGCCAATGTTGATACCTATCTGGAGGTGTACCGGGTGGACGGTGCACTGTTGGCGTTCAACGACAACCGGCCGCTGGACGTGTCGTCATACCTGCGTTGGGTGGTAGACGTGGACGGGTACTACTCCATCCGCGTAAGGGACGCGCTCGGTGTATACGGATTGGACACGGGCTACGACCTGAGGGCGTGGGTAGAGACGACGCCGACCTTGCCCGCGACGCTGGTGCTGAGCGTGTTCGGCATGGGCGTCGCCGTGCCGGGGGCGACGGTGACCGTGACGGGCATTGCACCGTTCATGCCGGCGTACCAGGCGCAGACAGGCCCACTGGGAACATTCGTGTTGCCGGGGCTTGGAGCCGGGACCTACTCCGTAACCGTGTCGGCATTGGGGTACTTCGCGGGCGCACCCACGATGATGGTGCTCATTGACGGACAACTGGCGACAACGAGTGTACACCTCACCCCCGAATCCTCGGAAGGTTCCGTGCAGGTGACGCTAGGACCGCTGGCTGCACGTGCGGCGGGCGCGCAATGGCGCGTGGACAGTAGCCCCTGGCAGGACAGCGGCGCGACGGTGACGGGATTGTCCGCGGGGGCGCATACCGTATCCTTCAACACCGTGACGGGATGGATTGCGCCCAGTGCCGAGCCCGTGACGGTTACAACAGGTCAGGTGGCGACGGCTATTGGAACGTACGCGGAGATCCCCCAATTCGGGTCGTTGGCCGTGACCATCGAACCCGAGGAGGCACGGACCGCGGGCGCACAATGGCGAGTCGACGGTGGTGATTGGCATGTCAGTGGCGACACCGTGACCGGCTTGTCCGCAGGCCAACACATTGTGACGTATGACACGGTTGCAGAGTGGTACGCGCCCTCGTATCAGGCTGTGATGATCAACGGAAACGAGACGACCCCGACTACAGGCACCTACACCGAGGCCCCCGATCTCCCCCTGCACGTGGCTGGGTTGACCGCGGCGCTTCTGGCCGCGGGGGCGCTATTGTTGCGCCGCAGGGCGTAGAGCAACACCCGCACGGCGCTTGGGTTGTCGGACGTGCCAATCTGGAGATTGGCGTTCCCGGGAGCGGCTCCGATCTGTGTCTCCGCGTCGAAAACCGCTATAATCCCTCTCTCAAGGGACGGGCACGGTGCCGCCCGCCCAGAAACGGCGTGCCGAAACCGCGTCGAACTCAATGGAGGCATTGGACCTATGCATTGGCCCACCATCCTGACCGCAACTGTCGTATTGACAACCATCTGCACGGTCTGCGCCTCGGCTGAACCGCCCGCGCGCAACTACACCATCCGGACCATCGACCTAACTCAGGAAACCCAGCGGCAGGTCGTCATCGACCGGGAACCGGGCCAGTACCTCGGCCATCCAACGACGGTGTTGCTCGAAGACAACAAGACCATGCTCATCGTGTACCCGAAAGGGCACGGACGCGGCGCCATCGTCATGAAGCGCAGCACCGATACGGGCCTGACGTGGAGCGACCGTCTGCCCGTCCCCGAGAATTGGGCCACGTCCAAGGAAGTGCCCACCATCTACCGTGTCGTAGACCGGGAAGGCGTGAAACGCCTGATTATGTTCTCGGGCCTCTACCCGAACCGCATGGCCTTCTCCGAAGACGACGGCCAGACCTGGTCGCCTCTTGAACCCATCCACGACTTCGGCGGTATCGTGTCCATGGGCGACCTGGTGCGCCTGAAGGACGGCCGATACATGGCCTTCTTCCACGACGACGGCCGGTTCTACAAGGGCAAGATGAAGAAGGGCCCCTTTTTCGTCTACAAGACCGTGTCCGACGACGGCGGACTGACCTGGAGCGACCCGGAAATCGTGGTGCAGCATCCCAAGGCCCACTTGTGCGAACCCGGCGTGGTTCGGTCGCCGGACGGCAACCAGTTGGCCATGCTCTTGCGCGAAAACAGCCGAAAGTTCAACGGCTTTGTCACGTACAGCAACGACGAAGGCGCCACGTGGTCGGACCCCGTCGAACTGCCTGCATCGCTCACCGGCGACCGGCACAAGGGCCGCTACGCGCCCGACGGCCGTTTGGTGTTTGTGTTTCGCGACACCACCCACGTCAGCCCGACCAAAGGCGATTTCGTGGCCTGGGTGGGGACCTACGACGACATCGTGGCGGGCCGGGAAGGCCAGTATCGCGTGCGGCTGCTGGACAACACCAAAGGCGGCGACTGCGGATACCCCGGCCTGGAACTGCTCCCCGACGGCACCTTCATCGCCACGACCTACGGCCATTGGACCAAGGGCGAAGAACCCTACATCATGAGTTCGCGCTTCAAACTGTCGGAACTCGACGATAGGGCCAGCGCAGCGCCCAAGGTCAGCGTCCCCTTCGTCAGCGGCGATGACGGCTACCACACCTTCCGCATCCCGGCGACCATCGTGACCCAGGCCGGCACCGTGCTGGCCTTCGCCGAAGGGCGCGCGTCCCGCAGCGACCATGCCCAGAACGACATCGTGCTCAAACGCAGCACCGACGGCGGCCGGCACTGGGGTCCGATCCAACTCGTCGCCGAAGACGGCGGAAACTGTCTCAACAATCCACTGGCCGTTGTCGTGCGCGAAACCGGCCGCATCCTGTTCATGTACCAGCGGTATCCCGAAGGGCATCATGAAATGGCGGTCAAGCCGGGTCACGAAGGCCCGCTCATCTGCCGCGGCTTCATCACCGTCAGCGACGACGACGGCCTCACCTGGACCACGCCGAAAGACATCACCTCCATGGTGAAGCGGCCCACCGGCGCAACCAGCATCGCGGGCGGACCGGGCATCGGCATCCAACTCCGTCGAGGCCCCCACAAAGGCCGCATCCTCGTCCCCTTCAACGAGGGGCCCAAAACCGAGTTCCGCGTCTACGCGGTCTACAGCGACGACTTGGGCGAAACCTGGGCCTACGGCGATCTCGTGCCTGAAGCGCCCAAAGGCCACGGCAACGAACTCCAGTTCGTGGAGCTCGTCGATGGGTCCATTCTGCTGAACTCCCGGTCGAGAGGCGGCGACAAGCGGCGTCTGACCGCCATCAGCAAGGACGGCGGCATCACGTGGTCACCGCTCGAAAACGACCCGACCCTCGTCGAGCCCGAGTGCATGGGCAGCATCATCCGCTACAGCGATCCCCTGGACGGCAAACGCAGCCGACTCGCGTACGCCGGCCCGAACTCCCAGAGCGAACGCGAGAACGGCACGGTCTGGCTGAGCTACGACGAAGGGAAGACGTGGCCCGTCTCGAAGACCATCCAGCCATGGCCCTACGCCTATTCATGCCTCACCGTCCTGCCCGACGGCATGATCGGGTGTCTCTACGAGACCGGGTTCAACGAGTCCTACGAACGAATCGACTTCGCCCGCATTCCGCTTGAATGGCTGACGGATGGCGCGGATTCCGGGGAGGGGAAATGACGAGTATGGCGATGATTGCCACCGCGTTGATTGGGATGATGTGCGCCGCTGGCGACGAAGCCGCCGCCGACAAGCCGGTGCCTCCCCTGAAAGCGCCCGGACTCGTGATGACCTTCGACGACACCACCGTCGCGAACTGGGTCGCCGCCATGCCGGTGTTCGAGAAGCACGATGCACGAGGCACCTTCTTCATCACACGCGTGGACACGTTCACGCAGGAACAGTGGGACGGTCTCCACAAACTCCACAAAGCGGGCCACGCCATTGGGTGCCATGGCCTGCGGCACGTCAAGGCGAACGAATACGCAGAGAAGCATGGCCTGGACAAGTACATGCAGGACGAGATCAAACCGGCCCTCCGTATCATGACCGAAAAGGGACTTGTGCCCACATCATTCGCCTATCCCATGAGCGCACGAACCGAAGCCACCGACGCAGCGCTTCGCAAGCACTTCCGTCATCTGCGTGGCGGCGCTTTCCCAGAGGACGGACAACGGCTAGCCGAGATGAACGGTCTGTTCACGCCGCTGGACGGCGTTCGGGACCGGGTCTGCCTCCTGGGACGCAGCTTGGACGGCGCTGGCGAGCCACGCCGCGCGGGTGTAATCGACGAACTTCAGGAAGCCTTCGAACGCGCGAAGCAGAACAACGAAATCGTCGTGTTCTACGCCCACAACATCGGGTCCGAAGGCCGCAACCACATTACGCCCGACGGGCTGGGCGCGGTGCTGGGCGCCGCGCGCGAGGCCGGGCTGAAGTTCTACACCTACGACGACCTTCCCTAGATATTGATGGAGACTGACGCCGGGCTCCAAGGGCGCGGCGCGCGACCATGACAGGAGACATACCATGACCGGCAACGAAATCAGAAACGCCCTACACAGCGGACAGCGCGTCTACGCGACATCCATCGTTTCGCCGTCGCCCATGTGGCCGTCAGTGGTGGGCGGCGCGGGGTTGGACTTCGTGTTTCTCGACACGGAACACGTCCCTCAGGACCGCACCACCCTCTCGTGGATGTGCCGGCTCTACGCGGCCGCCGGCATGCCGCCCGTGGTCCGTATCCCGAGTCCCGACCCCTTCGAGGCGTGCAAGGTACTCGACGGCGGCGCGTGCGGCATCATCGCACCCTACGTGGAATCCGCGGACCAGGTCCGTGCCATGGTCGGCGCGACCCGGCTGCGGCCGCTCAAAGGGGCGCGTCTCGCCGAAGCGCTCAAGGACCCCGATACCCTCGAACCCGGATTGCGCGCGTATCTCGACGAACGCAACGCGAACACGATTCTCATCGTCAACATCGAGAGCGTGCCCGCCATGGAGGACCTCGACGCCATCCTGGACGTGCCGGGTCTGGACGCCGTGCTGATCGGGCCGCATGACCTCTCGTGCAGCCTGGGTATCCCCGAGCAATTCTGGTCGGCCGAGTTCAACGAGGCCGTTGAGGAGATCGTGACGCGCGCCCGGGCCAAGGGCGTGGGCGCAGGCGTCCATTTCTGGGCCGACACCAAACTCGAGATCCAATGGGCCAAGGCGGGCGCCAATCTCATGATGCACAGCAGCGACGTGTCCATCCTGTCCCAGGGATTGGAACGCGAATTGAACGAGTTGCGGACGGCGCTCGGCGACGAAACCGAGAGCGATGGCGGCGAAGAGGTGATTGTTTGATGATGAAGCGGCTGGTTTGGACCGTGATAGCGGGATGCATGTTGGGAGTAACGACCATGAATGGTGACGCGTCGGCAGCGGTAACGGCTCGCGAACAGAACAACCAGATGGTGCTGCAGCACGGAACGTTGGCGGTCCACTACGACCTTCGGACCAGCACCTTGGACGCCGTCGCGGGCGACGTGGGCGTTGTCCATAAGGTGGCCCTGGGCGCAGGCGGCACGGCCCGTCTTGTGGAGACGGAGAACGCCCTCGGCACGGGCAAAGGCGTCGCCGTCACCGGCGACGATGGATGGACCACCACGGTCGCCCTGTACGAAGGCGTGCCGTTCCTGGTCATATCGAGCAGCTACCACAACGCCGCCGCCGACCTTGTCGTCGTCAAGAATCACGTACCCTTCGACGGACTCGTTCCTATGGCCGTGCCCGCGTCGGACCTGCACATTCTGGGATGCGACGGACTCACCCAGGGCGACACGGCACGCGCCAGTTACACGTTCCTCGCTGCCGCCCAGAAAGGCTCCCGTGCCGGATGCGTGGCCGGTTGGTTGACCCACAATCGCGGCAGCGGCATCGTGTTCTCACAGGCCGACGGCGCCACGCTTCGCGTACGCGCGGAAGCGCAGTTCGGCACATTGCGTGTCGCTCCCGGCGGCGATGCGACCGGCGAAACATTCGTAATCGGCTATTTCGACGATGCCCTGATCGGCCTCGAGGCCTACGCCGACGCTACGGCGCGCGTGAACGGGGTCGTGTTGCGCACGCCCATCCCGAGCGGCTATTGCACGTGGTACTCCAACCCTCACGGCGGCGCATCCAACGAGCGGCACATGGCCGAACTCGCCGAGTTCTGCGCCCGCGAACTCACCCAGTTCGGGTTTGACACACTTCAGATCGACGACAAGTGGCAGATCGGAAACCGGGATTTCACTACACACAAGCCCAAGGGGCCGTACCGTTCGGGCATGACGGCCACCGCCGACACCATCCACGAATGCGGTATGCAGGCCGGCATCTGGTACATCCCCTTCGGTTGGGACCCGACCCGCCCCATTTTCGCCGATCACCAGGATTGGTTCGTGACCCACGAAGACGGGTCACTCTACGAGGTACACTGGGCCGGCACGTGCCTCGACATGACGCATCCCAACGCACGCGCGTTCTTGCACGAGGTGGTGGCGCGCATGGCCCACGAATGGCACTACGACTACTTCAAGGTCGACGGGCTGTGGACCGGCATGGCCACGGGCATCCTCTACCCCGAACCGACGTACCGGGACGACGACCTGGGCGGCGCGGTATTCCACGACCCCATGAAGACGAACATGGAAGCCTACCGCGACGGGCTGGCCTTGGTGCGCGATGCGGCCGGCGACGACGTGTTCATCCTTGGCTGCAACATCGCCCAGAACATGCGGACCCTCGGTGCGTCCTACGGCAGAGTGGACGGCATGCGCGTGGGCCGCGACATCGGCGCAGATTGGGGTCAGATCCTGCCGTGTGTCGAGATGGGCACGCGCCTCTACTTCATGCACGGCCGCATCTGGTACAACGACCCCGATTGCCTCATGCTGCGCGAACCCTTGACCCTCGACCAGGCCCGCGCCTGGACGTCGTGGATCGCGGTATCAGGTCAACTGAACCTCGTCAGCGAATGGTTGCCCGGACTTCCGCCCGAGCGCCTCGACCTCGTGAAGCGGTCCATGCCGAACCATGGTCTCTGTGGACGACCCATCGACCTGTTCGACGCCGCGTTGCCCCAGGTCTGGCAACTCACGGACACACGTACCGAACCTCGACGCGACGTGGTGGCGCTGTTCAACTGGGATGCGGACAAGTCAGCCCAGGTGGCGGCCGATCTGACCACTCTCGATCTGCCCGAAAGCGCCGACGGCCGGTACGTCGGATTCGAATACTGGTCCGACAGCTTCCTTGAGCCTTTCTCGGAATGCGTCGACGTCAGTCTCGCTCCCTCCGCGTGCAATGTGATCGCCGTGCGGCCTTGGCGCGACTACCCCCAGGTGGTGAGCACATCGCGCCACATCACACAGGGTATCGTGGACCTCATCGAGGAAACGTGGGACGCCGAGGCGCGGTCGCTGGGCGGGTGTAGCCAAGTGGTGGCGAAGGACCCCTACGAGTTGCGCGTCGCCGTGCCCGAGCCGTTCAAGACGACGGTGGTTGAAGTCTCCGATGAAGACAAAGGCGCTGGCGTTCAAGGTTCCGTCAAGCAGGACGGCGCCAACGTACGCGCCTGCATCGAATCGCCCACGAGCCGGCAGGTGCGGTGGACCCTTCGTTTCGAGTAGATGCAGCAGTGGATTTCACGGAAGATGGAGAGGATGTGTCGCATGGACGTTCGGAGAATGATGATGATTCTGGTGAGCATCGGGGTACTCGCGGGAGCTGCGACGGCTGAAGAAGGCGGCGGCGAAACCCGGTCCGTGGTGTTCAAATCCATCGACGGCGTGGAACTCCGCGCCCATATCTTCGAACCGCCGGATCTCAAACCCACCGACAAACGGTCCGCGGCGGGGTTCTTCTTTGGTGGAGGCTGGACGGGCGGCACGCCGAAGCAGTTCTACCCGCACTGCGAATACCTTGCCTCCCGCGGCATGGTGGCCGTCTCCTTCGAGTACCGGGTCAAGAAGACCCACGGCACGTCCCCTTTTGAATGCGTCAAGGACGGCCGATCGGCCATCCGGTGGATGCGTGCAAACGCCTCGGAACTGGGGATCGATCCCGATCGCGTCGTGGCCGGCGGCGGGTCCGCGGGCGGACATGTAGCGGCCACCACCGCCGTCATCACGAAGGTCAACGAAGCGACCGACGACTTGGCCGTAAGCGCCACGCCTGACGCGCTCCTGCTGTTCAATCCCGTCATCGACACGACCGAGAAAGGCTACGGCGCGGAAAAGGTGAAGGGGCGCGAGACCGAGCTGTCACCGACGCATCACGTAACCAAGGACCTGCCCCCCACGCTGATCTTCCACGGCACCGAGGACACGACGGTACCCTTCGAGAACGTCGAGCGTTTCACGCGCCTGATGAAGGAAGCGGGCAATCGGTGCGAACTCGTGCCGTTTGAAGGTAAGAAGCACGGGTTCTTCAACAAGAGCCGGGATTTGGAAGCCTTTGAAGAAACCATCCGAGTCACCGACGCGTTCCTCGTGTCTCTCCACTTCCTGGAAGCACCCCAAGACGCGCAGTAGAACCATGTGAGTTAGGCGACCCCATCAGTTGGCCGCGCCCCGAGGCCTGGCTCAAAGACGGCCGCTGGTTCCGCGCTAGCCCGTCTTCCGCAGTGAGTTGGCATTTAGCGCCTGCTTGGACGCTCTGTTCGTCGTAAGTCCTTTGCTCGTCGCGGTCGTTTTCTCATTTGCCGTGTAGTGGCGAAAGCCCTCTTGTCGTAGGAGGCAAGCCGTGGGATCATGGAGGCCAGCCGGGAGGCGCTGGCATCGTGTTTCTCAAGCCGAATCGGAAGACCTGCGATGGCGTGACCTACGAGTATTGGTCGCTCGTGGCGTCGGTGCGCACGGCCGGTGGGCCGCGTCAGCGTACGGTCGCCACCATCGGCAAGCTGCCCGGCCTGGATGAGGAAGCGCGGGTGGGCTGGGAACACATCGGCGAGATCCTCGACGGCCGCTTGCATCAAGGGGACTTGCTTCAAGCGGAGCCGAAACCGCCGGCGTGGGCCACGATAGACACGTCGCGGATGCGGGTGGAGCGGTTGCGGCGTTTCGGCGAAGTGTATCTCGGTTTGGCCCTGTACCGCCGCCGCTGGGTGTGCGAACTGTACCTGCGTGACATCAAGATCTCCCTGGGCATGGACATCCTGCGCTGCAAGACCCCCGACATGGTCGAAAAAGAACTCGCCATCCACGTCATCGTCTACAACCTCATCCGCCTCATCCTGCTCCAAGCCGCCACCCAAGCCAAGGTCGACCCCGAACGCGTCAGCTTCAGAGCAACCGTCCAAACCCTGCGACAATGGCTACCACGCCTCGACACCCTCGAGCCGTGCCAATACAACCGCCTACTCCCCAAAATGCTCCGCGCCATTGCCCGAGCCCCTCTGCCCCACAGACCCGGCCGCCTTGAACCCAGAGCCAAGAAACGACGCCCCAAGAACTACCAACGACTTACTGAACCAAGACAACAATTCAAGGAGTGCCCCATCGAAACCACTACAGAAAACAAGCTTAAGTTAGTGCCATTCGTGGCTGTCCCCCGCTTATCGCGGGCCGTGCGTTACAGGATCAGACTACCTTCAGTAGCTCCAACTGCCCGCTACTGCACAGGTCTCCCCGCCATCAGTTCCTTCAGGTCGTAGTGCGTATACGGCAGGTTGCAGGCCGGTTCTTCGATGGTCGAATGGGCTATCCACAACTCAAGCGTCTTGGGTTTGAACAAGGCGTCGTGCATATTGCTCTTCATCGACACGCCCCGCGCCATCACATCCAGCGCGATCTGCGGCGTGATCTTCCCGTACATCTTCTCGGTCCGATCCACCAGACACGTGTACCGCCCGCCCGCCGAGAGAAGCACTGCGTCTTCCACCGGCCGCGCCAACTGGGGATGACTCTCGTTCGGGGCGATGAATTGAATGCTGTCGGTTTCTGCCGCCACACCCACGGCCGACCCACGGCCATTGTCGGCCTTCGCATCGCTGATGACATAGTAATACTGACAGGTGCGCGGGGCGTTCTCCATGATGGCCTTGGCCTCGTCCAGCGTGTTGCCGCTCTCCAGGATCTCGCGCACCAACAGCGACATGGGGAATCCGTCCCATTTCTCGGCGCCGCTGCCGCCCATCTCGCCCACAGCCACCTGTTGTACATTCATCCCCGTGACGCTGCCCAACATACCCGAGTAGCCCACGTTGACGAAGGCGTTGGCGCCCTCCGGTTCCTGGATGATCAAGAGCGCGTACGTGTCCAGACCGAGCGTGCGCATGTAGTCGAGCACCCGGCCGTGCAACAGTTCGCCGTCGGCCGTGGCCTTGCCCCAGAACGCGAATCCGCTGCAATGGAACAGCTCGGGAAAGATGGTGAACTCCTGAACCTGCTCCAGCGACAGACCCGTCGCATCGGCCATCCCCTGGATCTCTTGCTTGTACTTCTCGGGGATGTGCGGGCTCGTCCGCTCCCAGGCCTCGCGGATGCTCGCGCTATAGTCCTTCTCCTTCCAGGCCATCTTGCCGACCGTGCTCACCAGGGTCGAAGCCGCGATGATCTCGTCCTTCATCAACGTGCCGTGTTGCACGCCCATGTCGTAGTGTGACCCCTTGAGGTGCAGCACCCGGGTCGCACCAATCTGTTCCAGGTACGCCGGACCGTGTTCGGCAAGCAACGTGCGCGGCGCTTCCGGAGCGATGGTCGCGGGCACCATATCTTCCACGTCGCTCGTGCCCACCAGCCAATGGTCAGCAGGCAGCGTCGACTTGGATACCGGCTCCGCCGCGAGCGTCGCCTCCTCGGCCGCGGCGGTCTCGGAAGACTGCAACGTTTCGGGCTGCGCCGCTGGCTCGGGTTGGGCAGCGGGTTCCTGCGGAGCGGGCTCCGATACCGGTTGCACGGGCTGCTGGCCGCACCCGAAAGTAACTGCAAGCGCGACGAAGAGAGACAGGACGAGTGGCCACCGTTTCATGACGACCTCCTATGGCGTTGGGGGGGGGCGGTTCTGACATCGGTATCATATCCTCTCGTTCCTACAGACGCAATCAGAACTCGCCGAGTCTACACTGGACAAACACCCTCGTTCAGGGCGCGCCCTGTTCGGCGGACTCCGGTCGCCAGAAGGGCTCATAGGACGTCCCGAGTTGTTGGTGGGCAACATACGCGATCTGGAGTGAATGTCCCTCCAAGTGGGTAACCGTGGAGTAGATGGCGGAAAGGCCGGTTACCTCGAAACCCTGGATTTGGCAGGGAGCGAGAAGTGAATTCGGCGCGATGCCGTCCAGGACCGCGACTACATGCGAGACAATGTCGTCCAACCTGGCGAGAAGATCCTCTTTCGCGACCCGGTCCGTCTTCTGGAATTCTTTGGGCCGGTCGCGAACGTCCTCCTCACCACCAAGACCGTGCAGGAACCACTGCCGGAGGTTTCCACACAGATGGACGATGATGGTACCGATGGAGTTGACGCCGGGGGACGGTTCATGCCAGACCTGCTCATCGGTGAGTTGACTGAGGCTGTGGGTGATGCGCCGTTGTTCCTGCAGGATGGCAGCCTTCGTTTCTGCCAGAAACGCGCGGGTGAGACACTGTCCGTCGGTGTCCATAGGCGCATGCTCCTCGGAGCGGCGCGCGGCCTAGTTGTACTGATGCACGCTACCCGCCAGCGACGCCAGCCGGTTCAGACCCCCGTCGGGTTCGAGGACGGTGACCGCGCTCGTCAGCCGGTAGTTGACGTTCAGCTTGCTCGGGTACACCAGCTCGATGTAGAAGGCGCAGTACTTGCCTTTGCCCGCGTTGATCTTGCCCTTGTACTCGCCGTCCAGGTTCGGCTTCAGCTTCTCCACGAACCACGTGCTACCAATGACCTCGTGCCGGAAGTCGCGCGTGGACGACTCGGCCACCCACAACCGCACATCCGACGGCTGGTCCGTGAACGACATTTCGTAGCTGCCGGCGGGCTCGTCCGCGACAGCGAACTCGGGCATGGGTTTGTCGACGAGCATCCGGTGGTAGAACACGTGGAGCGCATCCTGGATGTCGGCCACGTGTTGCTCCGCGTCCTTGGCGAGATCGGCCCGGGCCGGCGGCGTCATCATCAGATCGCCGCGACTGGGTCCTTCCTCGGCCATCGCCTCGACCGGTTTGGCCGCCAGCAGCGGGGGCATCTCGGACGGCTCCGTGTTCGGCATGTAGAGCAGGTACGTCGGGCCCTTCAGATCGTCCACGAAGAGGCTCGCCGCATCGACCGTCGCGTACGCGCTGTCGCATGCCGGCATCAGAATCAGCTTGGGCATGTTCAGCCGGTCGCGGTAGGCGTAGGGGTCGATGATGCTCAGCAGGTCCTCGCCTTCCTTGGTATCGAGGGCCGGCATCACATTCATGTCGGAGAACAGTTGCAGAAAGCGCGACGGCGCTCCGCGAAGCCCTATCTGGTGGTCGATCTGCGCGTCGATATTGAGCAGATCGAACTCGACCGGCGCAATGGCCGACACGCGCGTGTCGACCGCTCCCGTCAACCACACGCCCCATCCGTTCGCCGATCCGGTCAGGACGAAGTTCTCTATCGGCTGCTCGAGTCTCAGTTCGTCGGTTCCATAGGCCTGGACCGTGTCCATGGCCCGCACCGTGCTCTTCACCAGAGGGCACACAATCGGCCACGTGGCGTCGCCCGTGTCAATGAACTGCTCGAACGTGGCCACGGCCAACTCGTCGGGCTCCGTGTCGGGCGCTTCGTCGTTGTCGTCCAGGAATCCCATGGGCGACCGAGGGAAGCCCTCAAATACGGCCACGATCGACTTGGTCGTGGTCGCGATGGAAGCCAACGATTCCGGAATCTCGGTCAACGGCTCGTCCGCCGTCGACAGGCCCTCCGTGCATACGAGCAGCGCCGTCTTCGACGTCACCCGCGCCGGCACAATCAACGTGACCCAGTGACGCCACACCGGCGGCTTCACCTTGTCGGCGTGCCACGTCTGCGACGTCATGTCCAACACGTGCGCCGTGTATCCGTCTCCCGGCATCTCCGCGTACACGTCATACCGGTAATTGTCGTCCTCCGCCCTCACATAGTCCTGCAACGGCGATGCTGAGAACAGTCCCCCCACCGTCGGCACCGTCTCGGCGCCTTCGCCCCCGGAGAACACGCGCCACGCGACGAAAGCCATCACAAGCACCACGGCCACCGCACCCGCCTTCACCGGCCACGGCTTCCGGGCAACCTTCCGCCACACCCCCGAATTCCGCTTCGCGTCGTCCGCTTCCTTCTCTTCCAGCGTGCGGATCGACGACGGCGTCTTCGGCGATGCGGTCACCGGTCGATGGATTTCGATCACGTCCGAGTTCGGTTTCGCGTCCGCGCTCGGCCCGTCCTCCAACCCCTCGGTTTGGGCAATCTCACGGAGTGCGGCGGCGAGTTCCATGCCGGACGCGGGACGTTTCGCTGGATCTTTGGAGAGGCACTGCATGATCAAGCCCTCCAGCACGACCGGGAGCGAAGGTTTCAGCAGACGCACGGGCGTGGGCGGCGTGTCCGTGTGGTGGCGAAGCAGGGCCAGATAGTTCTCGGCTTCGAAAGGCACATGGCCCGTGGCCATCTCATACACAATGATGCCGAGGGAGTACAGATCCGATTGGGGGGCCGCATTGGTGCCTTCGCACTGTTCCGGCGACATATAGGCCGGCGTTCCCATCACGTTGTTCTCGCCCGTGAGCTGGGTCATCGAACTGTCCAGCAACCGGGCCAAGCTGAAGTCTGTAAGCTTCACCCGCCCCGCGCCGTCAATCATCACGTTGGCCGGCTTCACGTCGCGGTGAATGACCCCGGCCTTGTGGGCCACGTCCAACGTGTCCGCGATTTGCGCGCCAATCTCGATCTTGTCGGCCAGCGTGAGCTTGGGGTTCTCTTTCAGGTAGGCATCGAGGGTCATCCCATCGATGAACTCCATGACCAGCGCCATCCGGCCCTCGCTCTCGATGATGTCGAATACCTGAACGATGCCGGGGTGCTGGAGCTTGGCGGCGCTACGCGCTTCGCGCACGAATCGCGCCACGCGTGTCGGGTCCGAGGCATGGTAGGGGTGCAGCACCTTCACGGCCACATTGCGGCCGAGGCGCGTGTCCCGGGCATTATAGACCACGCCAAAGCCGCCTTCGGCGACCTTGTTCACGATCTCGTAGTGCCCGAGGCGCTGCAAGTCCAACCCACTCAACTCTTGCGACACGACCAATCAGTCCCCAGTAAGTTACATCGACGCCGAAGTCCCTGGAAGCGCTACCGCCCTGCGGGCAACCACCCCGTGGACAGCCTCCTGTGGAACACCCACCCAGCAGGACAACGTCGACGTCATTGCTTCATGCGGAAACACTCAGGAGTATAGATACCCTAACACCCCAAAAGGTTTCCGTTACAACCCCTTGCTAACGCAAGGATAACAACCAACCATCGAAATACACGGTCCTATTCCGATCAGTCAGAATTCAATTTGCAGATATAGCATTTTTTGGCAGAATTTGTCAACAGTTTTATTTCCCGCCCACAGCCCATGGTGGTCGGGTCGCCAATAACACATAGCCGGGGTCCACGCGCCACCTGGGCGCTGCCCCCGGCTAACCAATTCTGCCCAAAACAGGCGTCCATATATACAGACGCGCCATTATACCAATCTCCGAACCCGAAATCGAGCGTCTCGTTGCCCCCTCCGCAACCGAGGTTCTCTCGGACGCCCGCCCCTCTAAGTACCCATTTGAAGGCAGTTTTTGGATGACGAGTCCGCCCCCGCGTAGAATGCCTCCCACGCATGCCCTTGACATCGTCCCGTCGCGTGCTAGAATGCGGCCATGCGGCCGGTGCGTCCGTCTCATCGGGTGGTGGGCGCGGATCGGCCAGGGAAGGAGACCCCCATGATCGCCACCGTCCTGAAAATCTTGCTCGCCGCGATAATGGCCTTCGCCGTCTACGCCTTCAACTGAGAACGCTCGCCCACTACCTCTTCACGGCCGCCACGTAGAGGCGGGACCCCTTCAGGTCCGTCTCCGCCAGTTCCTTGGTGTCGAACATGCCGGCCACCGCGAAACCGTGTTCGCTGAGCACGTGCTCCAACTCTGCGGGGAAGAACAGCCGGTATTCGCAGTAGTCTTCAATAGGCTCTTGACCGGCCATATTCCACGTCCGTTGGCGCACCAACCGCTGCCTGCGCCGGTCGAATGTATTCCGGCTCACGGCCGTCGCCCGCAACCCCGGCACGTCAATCTGCTGCGTCATCTCTTCCCGGAATACGTCGGCCCCGAGGTACGCGGCCGCGTTCTGAATGTCCAACACCAGCAAGGTCCCCTCGTGCGCATGGGCGGCGACCGTGGCCAGCGTCCGCGACACGTCTTCATTCGTCAGGGCGTACATGAAGCAGGAACCCAGGCAGACGATCGCGTCGAACTGCCGCCCGAGCCGCACGGACCGCATGTCGGCCCGATGGATGCGCAGATGCGGATGACGCTCTGACGCGAAGGCGGACATCATCTCCAGATACTCCACGCCCCAGCAGTCAGGACACGTCCGCGACAGAACCGCCAGGTCGCGTCCCGTGCCGCACCCCACATCGAGGACGGAACCCGGCGTGCCGCCCAGATACCGCTCGAATATCCGAAGGCACATGCGCGGCGTGGCTTCGTCCGGCTCCGGATACACCAGTTCGTAGTACTCGGGGTGGCGATAGAGGTAGTTCTTCACGTGGTGCATGGCGTTTCCCCCGAGGCCCCGACCGGCTTCTCCAGGAACAATACGTCGAACGGTAGTTCCTTGGCTTCGCGCACGTACGTGGGACGATACCCAAGACTCTCGTAGTACGCGCGCAGCCGCGTGAATCGGGCCACCATCGCAATCTCGACGGTATGAGCGCCCGATTCCATCAACCGTTCCTCGCCGAACCGCATCAGGTCCGCGCCATAGCGCTGCCCGCGGCATTCAGGCAACACCGCAAGCCGTCCCATCCGGCCGAACCCCTCACGATCCGCGTCCAGGCCGTAGCGCATGGTCCCCACGGGCCGGCCGTCTAGGCAGGCAAGGAGGAACAGGTCGTCCTCGCGCAGACGTTTCACGATTCCCTCTGCCGTCTGGAAGGACACGAACCCGGCGTGGTCAGTGGGGTTCAGGCCCAGAATCTTCGCCTGCGCGCGGAACGATGCGCGGATGATTCCCGCAATGGTGTCAGCGTGGGACTCGTCGGCCTGGCGAATCTCTATCATGGTGCTGCCTCCGGTTGTATTCTATGTCAACGTTCTCCCGATGCGATCACAAATCTATCCAAAGAAGACCGGCCGGCGACTGACGCGAACCGGCAACGGCAACGGCCGGTACGGCAAGCCACCCTGCTCATCTCGAAGCGTGCCCATTAGCGCCTCGACGGACACGCTCAATTGTCCGCCCGACTCACGACACCGAACGGCCAACTGGCCCGACTCCGCTTCGCGCTCGCCGAACACCACAAGATACGGCACCCACTCCGTCTCGCCGTTGCGGATCTTCTTGCCCACCGTGTCCGGCCGGTCGTCCACATCGGCGCGAATGTTGGCCGCGGCCAAACGGTCGCACAGCGCGCAGGCCTCCTCCACATACGCGTCCGCTACGGGCAACACCCGCACCTGGGTCGGCGACAGCCAGTAGGGCAGCATGGGGCGGAGACCATGGGCGGCGTCATAGGCCACGTTTTCGAGGATGGCGCACAGCGTTCGTTCGATGCTGCCGAAACTCGACGCGTGGAGGATGACGGGGCACGGCCGCTTGATGCCGTCACTGTCCACGTGTCCGATGTCGAACCGTTCGCCGTCCTTCACGTCCCACTGAACCGTGCTCACCTGGATATTGGCGCCGTCCTCCGTGATAAACTGATACTCGTTCTTCATGGCGTAGTAGTGGCTCATGCGCGGCATGAGTTTGAAGAAGGCGGGCACGCCCATACGCGCGCCCAGCGCCACCAACCACTCGCGGTTCGCCTCGAAGAACGCCACCGTGCCTTCCCAGCCCAGCACCCAGCGGCCTTGGGCTATGACCGAGTCCATGAGCGCCCCGAATCGGACGCACAGGGCCTCGAACTCGGCGCGGGCCTGAGCTTCGTCCACGCACGCCGCATGCATGTCCGTCATCAGGAAGTTGCGCACCCGCTTCAGTCCGCTCACCTCGCCTTCCTGCTCGTTGCGGAAGCACGACGCCTCTTCGTACACCTTCAACGGGGCCTGGCGATGGCTGAAGTGCACCTGTTGCATAAACGGAAAGGCCAACGGGTCGGACGCGTACCGCAGATAGCAAACGCCCCGTCCGCCGTCGACCCGGTAATCGCGCTCATGAAACTCGCCCATGAGTTCACCCACCGCATTGTGATCGCCTCGAATGACGATGGGGTTCTTCATCTCAAAGGCGCCCCACTCGCGGGCAAGATCGGCTGCATAATCCAAAATCAGCCGCTGAATCAACACGCCCTTTGGGTACCACTGGTAGTGGCCTTTCTCCGATACCTCGCAGTAGTTCAGCAGTTCCTGTCGCCGCATGTACTCGATATGCTTCGGCGCCTTCAAACCCAAACCGGCGCGCTTGCTTAGACCGAACTCGTTCGCCACAAACTGCCGCAGCCGGGCATGGGCCGGGTCGTTGTCCGCCCACAGCGGACAATCGTCGAAGTCTTCAGGCACGATGTCGTGGACCGCGCCCTCCTTGCTCACGACGACAAACCGGACAAATTCGCTCGGTCTGCGCGGTTTGTCCTCCGATTCGTCCGAATGCATTTCCGATTCACGCATCATCGTTCTCCCTGAATGCAGAAAACCCGGAATCGAACCTCGATTCCGGGCCTGCTCTGGTGAATGTCTGTTGCTTACGTCAGCGTCACATCGCGTCACCACATGGACAGACCCGTCCCCTTCGCACCATAGTTCGCGGTGCGGGAACAGCGGTCGTCTTCACGCGAAACGCGTTCATCCCCAAATTCCTCCCTGGCGCGCAATCCGCACGCCCTTTCGTAGACTCACGGGTATGCGCACTTCTGGCCCACGAAAACAGAAGCGACAAACGGGGACAGCCACCCACGGACCGGCGGCTGCTTATGTGGTGGGGTCGGCGCGGCGGTTGGAGAAGCTGTGCGGCCGGGATGCACCCTACCGGTGGTTGTGCGGAGGCGTGGCGGTGAACTGCCACGCCCTGGCGGATTTCCGGACGGCCTCTGATGGGATGCTCGACCGCCTGTTGAGCGAAGGGGCGGCCGCATTGATGACCGAGGGGTTGGCGGACCTCAAGCGGGTGGCTCAGGACGGGATGCGGGTTCGGGCGTGTGCGGGGGCGTCTTCGTTCCGACGCAGAGACACGCTCGAGCGCTGTCTGCAAGAGGCTCAAGCACAAGTGAAGGCGCTCAAAGCCGAACTCGAAGCGGAACCGGCCGCGGCAACCCGGCGCGAACACAAGGCGTGCGAACGGGCGGCGCGGGAGCGCGACGAACGGGTTCGTCGAGATGGGCAAGGCTACGGTGAACGAGCTCAACGAGTACGAGATCTTCTTCAAGCACGCGGTCGGGACACGGGCCGCGTGCTGGACCCCTTCTACCCAAAGTACACTGAATGCCTGATGGCGGGTGCGTGCAACAAACTTCAAGAACTCACAGGGATACCCTGGATTCAGATAATGAGTGCAAAGGATTGGGCTTGAGCCCTTTTCCCGTCGGAGCCGTCACGCGTTTCAATTAATGCGTTCACTTCATGTCAGTCTAGACAGAGTCGAGGCGTCTCGCTTGTGGTTCATCGCCCTCTCGTGAGAGATCCCTCGACTTCGCTCGGGATGACGTAGAGGGGCGGGTGCTCACATGGGAGCGGGGACACGTAGTCGCGCCGGGGACGGCGCTTGGTACGTGTCCCCGCCTTCACGTCAACGCCCCAACCATGCCCCCCGAATCTAGCCGCCCAGCAGCGACACGGGCACCTTGCACTTGAACCCGAAATGCGTCACAAACTCGATCGCGCCGGTGACCGTGTATGCGGGTCCCGCCGCGCCGCCCGGCAACGGCACCTCCACCTGTCTCACACCCTTGGGCGCAATGTCGTGAAGCGTGAGCGTGTCAGTCGCTACACCAGACACCGCGACGGTCAGTCGCACGTCCCGCAGGTGAAACCGGCGTTTGTTCACGACACGAAGCCGGACTTGCCCGCCTTCGACACCGTCCATCTCCACCCTCGCATCGGCGAAGGCGTCGATGATGGCCTCATCATGGATCTTGTGCGTGTTGAACCCGCTGTCGAAGACGCCGGGGTGACTCGTCGAGTCGCCTTTCATGTAGTGGAAGCCGCCCGCCATGCCCTCTTCCACGGACCAGGCGAAGATGTCGCGCAAGGCTTCCGCGCCGGTGGATTGAATGGCGCCGTAGTACGAGTTGAACTCGCAGAAAATCACGGGAAGACCCGCGTTCCGTCCGATCTCGTGAGACCGCGCGATGATGGGCCGCCGGTCCACGGCGCGTTGCCCTCGGCCGAAATAGGAATTCGTGCCCATGACGTCTTGGCCCTGGGAGTAGTCCTGTCCGTAGAGGTTCGCGTAGTGGACGGGACGTTGATACGGGTCCAGATGGCGGTACACGGGATACTGGGACACGAGGAAATCGATGCTTTCTCCGCCGATCTCGTTGCACGAGTTCCAGAGCATGGCCCCGGCCGAGTCCATGTAGGTCTGGGCGAAGACCCGGGTCAATTCGCGGCTTGTGGCCGTGGGCGGCCCTTCCTGCCGGGCGAAGACTTCGCTTGTGCCCGCGCAACTAAACGGCGCCAGCACCGTGTAGAACGTATTCATTTCATAGGCGAGATCCACCTGCCAACGGGCGGGGTAGTCGCCGCGCCACGCGTTGAACCCCAGATCGCGCATGACGCGCATCATGGACATGGTCCGCTCGGGACTGCTCCCGTCCATGCCGTGGACGTTCGTGCCTTTGATGATGAAAGGTTCGCCGTTCACCAGCAGTTCGCCATCGACCGTCTCGATGACCGTGGCGATGATGCGTTCGTCGTATCGGAAGTCGTCGAAGATTACCGACACGTCGTAGTAGCCGAACCAGGGACGCGCCCAAACCGTGACTTCACCCCGGTCTACATCGCCTCCATCAACGGGTGCATCCCCCGGGCACACCTCGACACGGTATTGGGCGGGCCCGCCGTCACCTACCTTGATCGCGATAGGTGTGCGGAACGTGGGGCCTTCGCGCACCATGCGATTCGCCTTCTTCACCACGACCTCACGCCCTTCCGGCGGAGCCATGGTCACGGTCCGTTCGGCCTGCGTGACCGAGTTGCCGTCACGCAGGACCGTCAACTTCAGGGTCACGTCACCCGCTGTCAAAGGGGTCCAGTCGAACTCGAACGCGGCCGAAGCCCCTTCGTCAAGCGTCAGGGGGTTCGCTTGCTGCCAGATGACGCGGCCGGTGTCGCTTGTCGCCGTGAATAGCGCTTGGAGGCCCTCGACGGCGGGTCCTGCATTGCGAACGACCGCGCGGTCAGTCCGCTGGGCGAGGGCAAGGCCGCCCGCCGGGACGAACTCGCGAATCTCAAGCGGCGCGAACGACACGAAGGCTTCGGCGACTCGGAAGCTCCGGCCCGGGTATCCTGGCTGGGGTCCAGGTTCGTTGCCCAGGATGACGGTGCCGCCCGTGTCCGGATCCGTGACGGTCACCACCAGGTAGTGCGTTTCGTCCTCCACGGGCGGCGTAGCCTGATACGCGCCCGTCGGGTCGGGGTCTTCCGGGAGCACGCTCAAGGTCACGCGGTGATCGTAGGTGCTCCCAGGCTTCCATTTGCTCGTGGGCACACTGGGCGCCGCGTTCGATTGGGCGACGGTACGGTTGCCCAGAGGGCTGACCAGGCGCACGCTGAACTTGAAGTCCCGATCCGGGCTCGTACCTTCCGCGGTCCACGGGATAGTCACTTCGTAGGATTGGCCCATGACCAGGCTCTGGGCATCCAGCCGGGCCGTGCCGAAACGCAGCAGGTAGTCGGGCGAGTAGAACTGAGCCACACCTTCCTCGCGCTCGCCAATGCCTCGCGTATCCGGTTCGGCGGGCCGGAACTCGGGGATGTCCAGCTTGGGCGCCAAGGCATGCAGCCACGCGCCCTTGTATCCGTTCAGTTCCGCCAGTGTCTCCGCAGCAAACCGGAGGGACAAGTCCGCGTCCTCGACCCGGGCCGCGGCCAAGCGGGTCCGGGCCCAGTCGATGTGCCCTTGGGCCGCGTCGGACAGGATGCACAGAGCCGGCAGGTGCTCGGCGGTCGGGTCGGCTGCGTCGATCGCGGTCCGCATCGATTCGACGAAGGTTTCCAGCGACCCGATTCGATCCTCCATATCCGTGACCGGCGCCACACGAAAACTTCGCTGCACCTCGAATCCGTCCGTCGCCGTAACGGTCACCGTACATACGCCCGTGCCGGGGGTCGTCGTGAGCGGCACGACACGCTGCCCCTCATCGGCACTCTGCCCTTCTCCTGCAAGCAGCAGTTCGGTGGTGCATGGACCGGTAGGTAGGCCGAGCGCCAACTCGCCACCGCCCACGACGGTCCCGTTCGAAGTAACGGTCACTTTGGCGGAAGAATCGACAGCACCGGCGAGATTGGTGAACAATGTGAGTGGAATGCGATTGGGCTGGGTCGCCGATGCGTAGTCAAAATGGAGATACGCGGCGGGCGCGGCCACCGGGATATCTTTCGTGTCGGCGGCGAAGTAGGCCAAATGGATGTCGCCGCTGTTGATCTTGATGCCGAACCGTTTGCCCGTGGGCGCGTTGGCATCGGCTTCGATGGCCCATTCCTCGGGTTCGGCCAGGTGTGCCGGCCAGTACTTGGCCCACACATGTCCGTCCTTGATGCGCACTTTCTGCCAGATCCATTTGGTGCGGTTCCAGGGGTCCGTCACGATGCCGTACCCCGATCGTTCGAACAGCGAGTCTTCCTTCGCGTTGGGTTTGGCGTACCGGAATTGGAACCCCGCATCGTTGTCCTGCTCCAACCAAACGTGCCCGCGCCATTCTTTGGTGTTGTGGGCCACGGAAATGTTCTGCGGATAGTCGGCCCAGAACAGGATAACGCCGTCGGCGTCGAACTCGCGGGCGGCGTTCTCTCGGTACAGAACCACGATGGTGCCGTCGCTCAACTCGGCATCCCTCGCCATGGCCAGACAGATGGTGCCCTCCAGGCGCAGGACGTCGGGACCGTATCCAGGAGGACAACTGAGATCCTTGGCCGGTATGAGTTGCCCGTCGCCGCGCAGGTCCAGCATGTCCCACGCATCCGTCGACGCGCCCGTGAATTCAAACATGAGCGACCAGGCCGGCGTGGCAACAAGAAGCACAAGCGCCATGGCAGTGAACAAACGTAAGCCTCGCATAGAATCTCTCTCCCTCCTGAGGTGCGAAGTGACTGCACGGACACGCGTCCGCCACATGGGGGTAGCATAACGGGTGGAGGAACCTCAAGGTAACAGAAGCGGTAACAATCGCGGCGGACAATGAGCCTGCACCAACCTCGGAAAATTTGAGGTCAGTAGTCGAAGGATGCGGATCGGACGGGGGACGGGCCACAGGGGAGGGTCGGAGAGGACATCTTCCACGTTCACTCGCGCCGTGCCGCCGTGTTACCATGCTCATGTGGCGCAGGTGGGACGCCGCAAGTGCAAGGCCGTGCAACCGACCGACGAGGAAACGTGTGATGAGTGCAATCGCCTCGATTCTGCTGGCGCTCACGCCATTCACGGCGGTGACGGAATGGAAATACGACTTCGAACGGCAACCTCTCGACGAGCGGCCTCGGCTGGAGGTGCGGTACACGGACGGTTCGCGTGGGGCCTTCGAGATCGTGGCCGAGGACTATGGCCTCACGGGGGAACTGGGCGCCCCGCATCGGCTGATCGACACGGAGACGGGGCGGCCGTGGCTGTGGTTCGAGATCGATGACGCGAACGGCACGATGTACTCATCCCAGCGAGTCAAGAAACCTTCCCGCATCAATCTCTACCGGCGCGGGCCTTACTTCTGCGAGGTCCACTGGTTCGACATTCAGCTTGCCGATGAGCACGGGAATCTTGCGCCGCTCAAGGGGGATTTGGCGCTCTACTGTTATCCCGACAAGATCCTGGCGTCCATCACGTGGCATGGCACGGGCGCCTTCACGGCCGGCACCATGCGAGCCCTGGGCATCAGTCCAGCCGCTTTTGAACCGGAACCCTTCAAGGAAGGATCGAAGCAGACGTTCGCCTTTCCCCTGTTCGGCGAGACTACGCCCTTGCCCGACGCGGCGTTCGAATCGACGGTGTGCAAGCGGCCCATGCGCTACGATCCGGTGCGGGGATGCTACACCATCGGGTCGCTCAGCGAGGGCGGGTTCCAGGGCCATTTCTACGACCATCCCAACCGGTACGAGACGGCGTCGTTCACGGTGACGAATCCGGGGCGCGACCGCACGATCTACATCTGCCACGAGAACATTGGCGGCGACAAGGGCACGGTGGAGGGCGGCGTGTTGCTGGATGAAGACGGCCATCCGCTGCCGATGCTGGTCCAGATCTCGAAGAATTTCGCCGGCGAGAAGGAGGAGAAGTTCTACAACCCGGCCGACACCTCGTTCAGCGAGACGTATTTCCCGTTGCGGCTACGTGGCAAGGAGACCCGAAGCCTGACATCGCTCCACTTGTACCAGAACTGGGGCCGCCACATGGTCAAGCAGTTTTCCTCACTCGGGGCGTGGATGGATTACTTCCACAGTTCCACGGGTGTGACGGAAACGACGTGCTACGTCCCGTTCAAGTTCGGCGCGTTGCCGGGCGTCGACATTGCCGATCTCCGCGCCTACAGCCAGGAGACGTTCTGGGGCGGGCAACCCCAGCACGACAACATCGCGGGGCACAGCTTCCTCTCGTACAAGGCCGATGGCGAGTGGCAGTACCTGGTGTACCGCGGCACAACCTACCGCAGCACCGGTCCCAATTGGATGGACATCGGGTTCGAGTATGTTTCGACCGATGGGAAGATCAAGGCAACCGTCGACACGTTTGAGCTTCCTCAGGCCGACGAACTCCGGAATTTCATCCATGTCCGCTACGAGGCGTTGGAACCCTTGACGGTCGCCAACGCCATGGAGGACTTCCGGCTGCTCACGGTGGCCGCCTGGGTGCAGAGTCTCCGTTACACGCACTTCGCGGCGACGGGTATCGACGACATCGAACTCACGTTCGACAAGAACAACTTCGGTGCGCGCGGCGTTCCCCTGCCCAAGTGCGCCGGGTTCCTGGCGGTTCATGGCGAGCCGAAAGGGTCCAACGCCATCATCCTGCGCCGATGGGAGGCCCCGGTACGGCCCGCGGCCAGCGCGCTCTGCGAGAAGGGCGGCAATACGCGTCTGCTTCTCGTACCGGGGACGGACACGATATCGCTCAACCGCGGCGATGTAATCGAATTCGACGCGATCTGGATGCCCTACGGTGAAGTGAACGGCGCCGTCACACCGCGCCGGGAAACGACCGTGTACGCCTCCGACCCCCCGCGGGTAGTCAAGGTCTCCAAGGGGAGCCGTGTCAGCGATTTCCCACCCACGGTCTACACTTCGCGCAATTGGGCCGAGTTCACGCTGCAGGGCGGGCGCGACCTGGTGCCCGTCATCGTGACGGGACTCAAGGACTACCGCTGGCCGCGCATCTACCGGAAGGAGTCGGGCGACTGGCGTCTGTTGTCTCATTCGCGTGTGGGCGACCTGGACGGTGTTCAGGTGTTCAGCGATGGGCGGGACCGGTTCGGCGCCGTATTCCTGGTGCATTCCGACAGGCGGTCCCAGGACCTGCGCGTACTGGTAGGCCGCAAGGATGACGATGAAGGCCGGCGCATCGCGGTGAAGCCGTTGACCTCCAGGTCCGATCGCCTCAAGCACGCCGCATTGATTCAAGCCCCGTGGATGGACGCACCGATTCAGTTTCGCTTCCCCGAGACCGTGAACACGGACACCCTCGATTTTATCGATCACGCGCGGGCCGACATGCCGGCGCGTGTGGATCCCGCGCCTTTGGCCAAGGTGTGGGAGACGACCGAGGGCGACTCGCTGTGCTTCGAATGGGCCTACGACAACCAAACCGTGGGCGGCCGGATTTCGCCCAACGAGGACGACGTGGACCTCGAATTCTGGCTAGCCAACGGGCGCAAGGATACGGTTTCCGTGGCGGCTCAGTTCTGTCCCGTCCTTGCCGGCACCATGTTCGACGACCCCGAACTGACGCGGACCTGGATCTTCAGTGCTGGCCGGTGGGTGAAGATGTCGGACACGAACCGCGGCGAGGGGGACCCCGAGCTTTGCCACTACTCCGTGGCGGGCAGTCCCCAGATAGAGCCTGGGGCGCCGTGGGGCGCGGGCGATGCCGTCGCGGACCTTGGTCTCGTCGCGGTAACGTCAGAGGACGGCGACCACGTGTTTGCTATCGCCTGGCCGGATGCGCGGAGCATTCTGAGCAACGCCAAGATACCGTGCGTGCATGCGGATCCCGTGCTTCCGGACTGTCCCCCCGGCCGGCGCGTCCACGTGCGCGGAAAGCTGTATTTGATGGAAGGGACCCTGAACGATGTGGCGGCGCGGGCGCGCCGGGAAATCACGCCGCTGTCCAAGTGTCCGAGTCTATGGTAGGTTGAGACCCGAATGAGGCAACATCGCGTCATATGGATCATCACGGGGTGCGTGGTCGTCGCGGCGGCCATCGTGCTGGCGGTGCGCCGTGCGAACGCCCCGGGCCGCGATCCGGAACCCCGCAGGGTGAGCGTGTTCAGCCAGCACCAGTCGGACGTATTGGTGGGGGCCATGCTGTCGTGTCTGGAACGCGATCCCCGCGCGCAGCGCATCATGACGCGCCGGTTCGTGGAAGCCGTGGCCGACATGGCCGAGGAAGGCATGTTCGAATCGGCCGAAGCGTACTACGCCCTCGGGCTTCGGCTCTACGGCACGCGGAAGCGATCCCTTCTGTCCAAGGCCGAGGAAGCCTACCGCAAGGCGATCGCGATCCGGCCGGATTGGGCCATGGCCCACAATGCGCTGGGCATTGTGCTTCACGGTCAAGGGCGGCTTGAGGAAGCCGAGGCGTCGTTCCGCACCGCCATTGATCTTGCGCCGGGATGGAGCCGTCCCTACAACGACCTAGCCGTTCTGTTTAGGTTATCCGACCGAATGGCCGAGGCGGAAGAGTTCGCGCTGAAGGCGCTGGAACTCGACCCGGACAACGTGGCCACGCACAACAACTACGGCAACCTGCTTCTTGCGACGGATCGTCTGGACGACGCCGAGGACGCGTATCTCCGGGCCATCGAACTGCAGCCGGACCAGCCCAAGCCCTACTTCAACCTGGCGTGTCTGGCCAGCCGACGCGGCAACACGGACGACGCCTTCGCGTTTCTGAATTGCGCCATTGCGCTCCATGAAATCTGGCGCGAGGAAGCGAAATCCGAGCCCAATTTCGACAATCTGCGCGAGTTGCCGGAGTTCAGGCGGCTGATCCACGACTAGTCGTCCGGGGAAGACTGACCGATTCGGACGCATCAGGGGGAATCGACACGCATGCCACACAACATCCTGCACTTCATCTGTCACGATCTTGGACGTCAACTCGCCTCCTACGGCAATCCCACGATTCCGAGTCCCACGCTCGACGCCTTCGCGGCGGAAGCTGTGCGCTTCACCAACTACTTCGGCGCGTCCACGCCGTGCAGCCCGTCGCGAGGGTGCATCATGACGGGCAAGTACGCCCATACCAACGGCCTGATCGGTCTGGTAAACCGGGGATGGGACTTGCCTGAGTCCGAACCGACCATTGTGGACGCGCTGAACGGGGCTGGGTACGAGACAGCGCTCATCGGGTTTCAACACGAGCGGAAGAATCCCGATCACAATCACTACGGGTACCAGTGGGGGGAATCGATCGACGCGAAGGCCGTGGCGGGCCATGTGGCGGAGTATCTGGAAACGGTCGAAGGCCCCTTCTACGTCAACGCGGGCACCTTTGAGGTTCATCTCTCCTTCGACCAGCCGCACTACGTCTTCGACGACCCGGACGCAGTCCAGTTGCCGGGCTACCTCGTGGATGCGCCCGAGAACCGGCTGGAACGCGCCCGGTTCCACGGGGCCATCCGGTACATGGACGAAGCGTTCGCAACCATTCTTGAAGCGGTGGACCGGACCGGCCATCGGGACGACACCATCGTGGTGTTCACGACGGACCACGGCGAAGCGTTTCCGCGTGCCAAGTCTACGTTGTACGACGCGGGCATCGGCACGGCGCTCATCATGCGGTTTCCGGAGGGGCAGACGAGCGTGCAGGATGCGTTGTTGAGCAACATCGACCTCATGCCGACGCTGCTGGAGGCCGTTGGCGTCGAGATCCCGGACGGCGTGCAGGGTCGCAGTTTCATGGGACTGATGACAGGCGATGGGTACGCACCGCGCGACTGCGTGTTCTCCGAGAAGAACTTCCACGACCATTACGACCCCGTGCGTGCCGTGCGCACGGATCGGTACAAGTACATCCGCAGTTTCACGGACCAGCCGAAGATTCTCATGCCCGCGGACATCAAGGCGAGTATCTGCACGAAGGCGCTGCCGCAGGACGCGGCGGATCCGCGGGGCCGCGAGGAACTGTATGATCTGCGCACCGACCCCGGCGAAACCAACAATCGTATCGACGATCCGTCGCTGGCCGATGTGCGGGCCGAACTCACCACGCGCCTGGACATGTGGATGCAGGAGACCAACGACCCGCTCCTGGAACGCATCGATCTGCCGTATCCGCCGGAGCAATTCGACTGAGGGGACGGTGATCGGAATCGGGGACATGTACCAAGCGCCGTCCCCGGCGCGACTACGTGTCCCCGCGCGTGGCGTATTCGCGCTACTTCACGGGGATGTAGATATCGACCTCGGAGCGGTCGGAATGGTCGAAGCGCTCGTCGTAGAGTTCGAAGTCTTCGGTGCCGGCGTGATCCATTCCTGCCTTGTGGAGCCGGTGGCGAGGATGTAGCGCCACATCTCCTGAATGCTTTCGGGAACCTTGCCCTTGGCGTTGAAGACGGCGTATCGAGCCGCCGGATTGAATGTATCGCCCTAGATTCCTGACAACGTACCCGGCCGAAGAAGTGATATTCAATGTTGGATATGGTAGGTGGTGGTCAAGCCGGTCATCGCACGAACCTGACAAGATTCGACATTCGAGACCCCGGGTGGCCGGAGGAGAGCCAGCAGGGATCTTGCATCGAGTTCACGGGGTCACTCGCCGCGCAACAGGCCAAACACAATCAGTAGCAATCCAAACGGCGCGAACAGAATGAGAGCAATGGTGGACAGCATGCCCATGGAGCTTGTATCGCCGCTGGTGTAGAAGTAGTTCTCGTACACGTGCAGGGCGGCGAAGGGGCCCACTCCCAACGTGAGGAAGACCAGCCCCACGTATACGGCGCGTCGCCCAAGGGCGAAACCAAGCAATGCGCCCAGCAGGAACCCACCGACGATGATCATCAGCATGGCTGTTCCCTTCTTGGAAGTATGGCCTCATTGTAGGCCGTCGCCAGGGCTGACATCCATTGTGCTTCCGTGATTGGTCCCGGGAGGGGGGCGGTGTGGCCCGGACCTTTCGTGGACAGGCAGCCGGTGTTCGTGGAAGCCTGTAGGGGTTCAACGTCCGGATCCGCGGAGTCTAACCCGTCCGGGTTGATGAGGAGGAGAATGGTGTACCCCAGGTAGCCGCGTGCCTTGGAAGGCACCTGCGCCAACCTGTGATTGTCCAACCCTACGGGTTGTGCGGGAGAGGACCCGCTTAGAGGGATGTAGTGGTGCGAGCGGCCCCACGAACCCGGGAGGGTTCGACATTCAGAGCCCCGGGTTGGCCGAGTGGTTCCGCAGGAACCAGCCGGGCTACCCGGGGTAGAGACCCTCCTCTCAAGGGAACCCGGATGGGTTCGACTCCAGAAGTCTCAGAGGCCAACCCTATGGGGTGTGCCGAAGAAACAGGCGTTGCGGGACGGCAGCCTTCGCAACCAGTTCCCCGCTATCCCACCCGCAGCTTGTACCACCGAATCACGCTGACGCAATCTTCGTAGCACCAGAAGGCGAGGTACGCGGTCCCGTTGTCCATGCGGGTGAGACAGGGTGCGCCGAACCTGAGCACGTTGAAGTTGTGGGCCATGTTGTCGGTGGTAGCGGTAAGGCCGTCGGCTTGGGCACCCCATATCGGCGTGTCGCCTTCGTTGACCAACGCGTCGCCGTCGAGGCGGGCGACGGTCGCCCAAAGGCCGGGTGTGTCCATGCGGCGATACACGACGAGCACGCGGCCATCGCCCAGTACGAGGGGGGTCAAGGTTTGCCCTTGGATACCCATGGACATGGGCGCGGTCCATGTCGCGCCGCTGTCGGTGCTGAGGGCGTAGTGGTTGGGTTCGTCCTTGCCGGCTTCTTCGTCGTAGGTCCATGCCACGGCCAGGAGCCGTCCGTCTGTCAACTCGACGATCTTCGATTCCCAGAAGAACACGCGGCCTTCGGGCCGTTGCATTACGTCATAGTGGAAGGGCCAGGTTGCGCCTTGATCCTCCGACACAAGCGTCACCATCTTGATGCCGTTGGGGCAGTGGCCGTCCCATCCGGGCCACGTCGACGTGGGCAAGAGCCAGCGGCCGTTTCGGAGGACGGTGATGGGGCTGCACATCTCGAAAGAGGGACCCTCCAACGCCGGATTCATGGGCACGGGTCCCGTCCACGTGACGCCACGGTCGTCGGACCGCATGAGGGTCAGTTCCGTGGGGACGAATCCGAGGGTATCCGGATTGGTCAGTCCCTCGTCGGCGTAGTCGGTGCGGTCGTGTCGGATGAGGAACGCCGCCAGGCTGTCACCGGACAATGGCGTCAGCCTGCACGAGTCCGAGACAAGCCGATCCTGTACGCCGGGGTAGATGGGACCGTGGTGGGTCCAGGTTTCGCCTGCGTCGGCCGATCGGAATACGTGGGCATGACAATCGGCCGCTTCGAAGGCTTGGCCCAGCACGGCCGTGGCGACCATGTCGCCGCCGCCCAAGTCGGCGACGGATGGGAAGTAGGCGTGTACGCTACGCACGTGGGGCTTGGGGTTCTTGTAGAGTACGCCGGTGCCTAGGATGTCGATGCCTGCCATTGGATGCTCCTTTTCGATAACGCGATCTCACTGTTGCCGCTAGTGGAGGGAGCCGGACCCCTCACCCTGCCCTCTCCCGTTGGGAGAGGGTAAGAAGGTCTCAGTGCTCACTGGTTCCGCTGATGTCGGGCGGAGGCTCCTGTGCCGCCAGGGCCCGGAAATCCGCGATGCGATGGAACGTCATGAAATTGGCGTCGTGGGCGTTGTGCGACCCGTCCCAACCGGTCCGGCTCGCGGCAATGATGTCGTCGCCGTCAAACACCCAGTCGACATACTGAAACGCGTGGTGGCCTTCGTCGGGATGTTTCAGGATGGTCGCCTCGACCTGCCAGTTTCTGAGATCGGCTGACGAGGTCAGCACGAGAATGTTGCGGAACGCTTTGGGGTTTCGCTGCTTGTTCGCCAAGGTCCAGTAGCGTTTGGTTTTGGGGTCAAAACGGAGGGTGAATTTCGTGCGGCCACCGGGGAAGTCGATGAAAGCGGTCTCGGGATCGATGGAGATTGTCTTGCCGTCATCGGAGATGTCGAGAATCGTAGCAATGTCCCCTTCATCGTCGTTGAACCGCAGGATATTCACCAGTCCAC
>JAAEQP010001062.1 GCA_024231375.1 bacterium
GAACCGGAGGGTACTGAAGAAGCGGAAGCAAATGGAGTGGAATCAGTCATGAAAGTAGTGATCGTAGGCGGCGTGGCCGCCGGACCCAAGGTAGCCTCGAAAGTTATCCGGCTGGATCCCACCGCGGAAGTGACCGTGGTGGAGAAAGGGGAGTTTCTGTCCTACGCGGGATGCGGTCTCCCGTACTACGTGTCAGGGACCGTCAAGGAACAGGCCGAACTGATGAGCACGCCCGTCGGTGTGGTGCGCGACCCGGTATTCTTCCAGAAAGTGAAGAACGTACGGGTCTTGAACCAGACTGAGGCCCTCGGCATCGACCGTGGGGGCAAACGGGTGAGCGTGCGCAACCAACACGACGACGAGGAAATCTGGCTCGACTACGACAAACTGATGCTTGCGACGGGCGCGACACCGTTCGTCCCGCCGTTACCGGGCGTCGACCTGCGCAACGTGTTCACGCTTCATGGCGTAGGAGACGCCGAAGGCGTCAAGAGCCGGTTGGCGGAAGGCAAAGCCAAGGACGTGGTCATCGTCGGCGGTGGCCTCATCGGGGTCGAGATGACAGAGGCGCTTGCCGAACATGGTTGCCGCGTCACAATCGTCGAAATGTTGCCTCAGATCCTCGCCATGCTCGATTGGGAGGTGGCGCGCCTCGTCGAACAACACCTCGAATCGCACGGCGTGAAGGTCCTCACCAATACCCGCGTTGAATCGATTGAGGGAGAGGGCAAAGTGACCGGCGTCGTGACTGACAAGGGCCGGTTGGCGGCCGAGATGGTTATCATGTCGGTCGGCGTGCGACCCAATGTGAAGCTTGCCGAAGAGGCGGGTCTCGAGATCGGCACGACCCACGCTATCAAAGTCGACGACCACATGTGCACCAGCGACCCCGACATCTATGCCGCGGGCGATTGTGTGGAGTGCGTGGATCTCATTACCGGTAGTCCGTCCTACGTGCCCCTGGGGTCCACCGCCAACAAACAGGGCCGCGTGGCCGCACAGAACATCTGCGGCCGCGAGGATACGTTCCCCGGCATTCTTGGCAGCACCGTATGCAAGGTGTTCGACTTCTGCGTCGCCCGGACTGGCCTGACGGAAGTGGCTGCGCGTGAGGCGGGCTTCGACGTGGTGACCGTACTGGCGCCTGCGCCCGACAAAGCCCATTTCATGCCCACGGCGAAGCCGCTGTTGTTTAAGATGATTGCGGACCGAAAGACCCGGCGGTTGCTCGGCGTGCAGGCGACGGGACCTGGCGCGGGCGACAAGCGCATCGACGTGGCCGCCATGGCCATCACGGCGGGCATGACCGTTGACCAGATGGCCAATGCCGACCTCAGCTATGCGCCGCCGTACGCGCCCGCCATGGACAACATCATCACCGCGGCCAACATCGCGCGCAACAAGCTCGACGGCGTCATGACAGGCATCACTCCTATCGAGGTGAAGGAGAAGATCGACCGGGGCGACGATTTCGTCTTTCTCGACGTACGCAGCCCCGCCGAGGTCGAACAGATGCGGCTTCCCGGGTCTATCAACATCCCCCTCGGCGCACTGCGCCCCCGCGCCGGCGAACTGCCCAAAGACAAAGAGATCGTGGCCTTCTGCAAGATCTCCCTGCGCGGATACGAAGCGGCGCTCATTCTTGGGGCGGCAGGTTTCGCTGACGTGAAGGTCATGGACGGCGGCATCGCCATGTGGCCTTACGAGAAGTTGCAGTAGGATTCAGAGAGGGACGGGAAGTAGGGGCACGTAGTCGCGCCGGGGGCATGTACCAAGCGCTGTCCCCGGCGCGACTACGTGTCCCCGCTTTCACGTCAACACCCACCTACCACGTCATCCCTGCAAATGTTAGGAGAGGCTATCGCGAAGACTGGACACTTCGTGGCGCGGAGCCGTCAAGGAAGCAGGAGACCGTCAACTGTATCCAGGATGACGGAGTGGGCATGCCCCCGTATCACGCACATACCCTCCACGTCATTCCGAGCGAAGTCGAGGGATCTCTTGACCCAGCAACTACTCTGGAGCACGGGGTGCCATCGCTCCCGCCACGCAAACTTCTTGCTAGGAAGACAAGACTCTTACGGGTAGTAGTACAGGAAGGTCTGATGTGCCCTTAACCTGTTGTTTTGAAAGGACTTGCAATCTCAGATCTGAATTTTGTGCAATTTGCGATAAACAATATTGACATTCGGGCGATTCTTGAATATAATTGATCTGGATTTGAATGATGTGAAAGGAAGCGAAGAGATGGCCAATGGACAGTCCAATTGGACAGCGGCATTGAACGACGAGGATGGACAGTTCCTCAAGCGATTCCTGCTCGCTTCGGGGTCGCTGAAAGCCCTGGCGAAGGAGTACGGCATCTCGTACCCGACGGTCCGCGCACGGCTGGACCGCCTCATCGCCAAGGTGCGAGCAGCGGACGCGACGGTTGCGGCCGACCCGCTGGAGCGTTCGGTACGCCTGCTGGTGGCGGACGGCGCCCTGTCGCCCACGGTGGGCCGCGAACTGCTCCGCGCCCATGCCCAATCGCTTGACCTCTTGAAAGGAGAGACTGATGATGCGTCGTAATCGCACTTTGACGACCTGCGGGACCCTTGTGCTCCTCGCCGGTGCCACTCTATTGGCGGGCGCGCAGGAGGAAACGTGCCTTACCGTCCCTATGGACGCATTGCCGGACCGGGAATGGCCTGTGGGGATTGATGCGCGGTTCGACCCGAACGACAGCGCTGACGGCAATGGCTCGCTGGTCATCCGGTATGCCGGTGGCGCGCCTGTCACGGTGATAGTGGCCGAGATGCTGTCTTCAAACGACGACCCCTTGCAGGGATGTACCCTTGAGTACACAGCGTCTCTGAAGGGCGAGGAGTTGGCCGCGCCGGCGTACCTGGAGATGTTGTGCGAGGTGGACGGGAACGCCTACTTCTCGCGCGCCCTCAACGACCCATTCACGGGCACAACGGACTGGCGTGCATCGAGTACGCCCTTCTTCCTGCGTCCCCAGGACCCGCCCGTCGACAAGGTACTGCTGGGCGTGCGCATGGAAGGCGCGGGTACGGTGAAGGTGGACGGAATCTGCTTGACGAAGCAGCCCTTGACCGGCGCGCCGCCGTATGCGCGGTGGGCGTGGATGCCCGGGACCGGGCTGGGCATTGCGGGCGGTCTGTTCGGAATCCTGTCCGGTGTCTTCGCGTCGCGCGGCCGCGGCAGGACGTTGCTGCTCGCGTATGGATGGGGCGTGTTCTTCGTCTGCGTGGGACTACTGATCGCGGGTCTGCTGATGTTTGTTCTCGGCGGTTACCCGCTCGGGCAGGCCTTCGCCATCGCCTTCCCCGGCGCGCTCGGGTCAGTCCTCTTTGGCATCCTGACACCGGTCCTCTCGCGCAGGTGTCGAGAAGCCGAAATGCGGCGTCTGGCCGCCATGGATATGTAATCCGACGTTCGTCGCCGCGTGCCGCAGAGGCGCTATCCGAGCAGTTCGTGTACCTTGGCGCAGACGGCCTCTTCCACTTCGGGCGCATAGGGACCGGGCATCATGTCGTAGTAGTGGCTCTTGTTCACTTCGTATCCGCCCTCGGGCATCATGGCCTCGGTGGGGATGTATCCGATCATGCCGTTGGTGTAGCCCGCGACGATGAGCGGCCGGCCTGCCAGTTCTTTCTTGAGCCGCAGCGCATAGCCAACGCAGATCTCGCCGGATAGTCCGACCAGGGCGAAATCACCGATGGTCAGGGTCTGCACGGTCATGGTCCGATGCGACATGAACTCGCCGCCTTCCGCCAATATACCGCCCATTTCTTCGGCCCAGGCCTTCAGGAATCGGTCCTCGCTCGACTTCATCTCGTCGACCTCGGCCTGGGTTGGCGGAATCTGCAAGGGCAGTTCAATCTCGTCCAGGCGCGTGGCGATGGGGCCTTCGACAGGCTGCGCATCGCCGCTGCCCAGCGCCAGTAGCACGGCTCGGGCCAACTCGTCGCCAAGGGATTTCGCCACTGAATGAGGGCCGCTCTTGAAGAAGCCCTTTCCGTCCACGTGGCGCACCTTGATGTCCGCGCCGCATCCTTGGATGAACATGGCGATGCTTCCGGGGAACTCGGCCTCCACGGCGTCCTGCGCGTAGCCGGGATAGTCCGCGCCCACCAGGTAATCGCCCAGCGTGGTGGGATGACACGCGTAGTTCATGAGCACCGCCAACACGGTGCCGTCTTCGCGCGACACCCGCAACGCGGTGACCTCCGGGTCCATGACACCTGCCGGACTCGGCCGCATGGCGACACCTTCAGGGGTGGCCAAGCGCCGGTTCACGCCGACCATGCACGATCCCTCCGCGAGACTCACGGTCACCGGTTCCAACCGCGACACCGCATGTGCGGCCGTGCCGGCGATCTTGTCTACCAGACCTCGCGCGTACTCTTCATCGAATGCATCGACGTACTTGTGCCCCTTCAAGCGGATCTCGGGTCCCGTGTGCGTATGCGACGCCGAAAGCAGTACGCGGTCCGCGGGCAGTCCGGCGGACGCCTCGACCGCCTTCTTCACGGCTTCGCACGTGTCCCGGTCGAAACCGATCAGATCCGATGTGATGATGGCGGCCCGCTCCCCCGCTTCCTCGATCACCAGGACCTTCACGAACAGGGCATGGTAGACGCCCTGGGAATGGCCCGTTCGGGCCGAGTAACCCGCGAGGCAGATTGCGCGGTCGGGTGTGATGTCGATTCGGGCGGTTCCAGCGTTCATGAGGTGTCTCCACGTTGAGTGTACTTCAGAAAGAAGGACAGTAGCAGTGCATGCGCCCGGATGCAACCGATGGGCCTCGGACACCCGTTTTGTGCTATCCTTCCGGCGTGGCGTTTGCCTCTTCGACCGCGAATACTTCACCCGTTGCCAGGCCCGGTGCGCCTGCCCTGAAGGAAGCCGCGGCTGACCAAGAACCCTTGACTACAGGATCCGAGCTATGCGTATCGAGACCATCGAACTCATCCGAGTGGCCATGCCGCTCGTCTATCCCTTTCGGACCGCCTTCGGCAACACGGAGACCGTCGAATCCGTACTGGTCCGGCTCACGTCGGGCGGTATCGACGGATGGGGCGAGGCCGCGTCCTGGCAATACCCCGCCTATTCGCCCGAATGCGCCGCGGCCCAGTTCCTGGTGTCGCGCGACATCATCGCGCCGCTGCTCCTCGGCGAGGACATATGCAACGGGCGCAAGGTGTGTTCGGGTCGCAACGTGCAGAGTCGTCTAACGGGCATCAAGGGGAATCCCTTCGCGAAGGCCGGCTTCGACCTGGCGTTCTGGGACCTGAATGCCAAGCATCTGCACCAGCCGTTGTGGCGTCTCATCGGCGGTCAACGGATCGTAGTCGATGCAGGCGCCGACTTCGGCATCATGGGCAGCATCGACCAACTGATCGATGCGATTCAGGGCGCGGTGGACGCCGGCTACAAACGGGTGAAGCTGAAATACCGGCCGGGATGGGACCTCGACATGGTGGCGGCGGTACGCGAGCGGTTCCCGGACACCACCTTCCACATCGATTGTAACAGCGCCTACTCGCTCGACGACCTCGACATGTTCAAGGAACTGGACCGATTCGGTTTGGCCATGATCGAGCAACCCCTGGCGCATGACGATCTCATCGATCACGCCACGTTGCAGGCGGCCATCAAGACGCCCATCTGCCTCGACGAAAGCATCACGTCGCCTGCCAAGGCCCGCAAGGCCATCCAGATCGGCGCGTGCAAATGGGTCAACATCAAACCCGGCCGCGTGGGCGGCATCACCAACGCGCTTGCCATTCACGACCTGTGCCGCGACGCGGGCGTCCCCTGCTGGATCGGCGGCATGCTGGAATCGGCCATCGGGGCGTCCCATTGTCTCGCCCTGGCTACGTTACCGAACATCCACTACCCCTCAGACATCTTCCCCACAGACCGCTTCTTCGAGCGCGATTTGGGCACGCCGCCGATGGTGCATTCCGCGGCATCGCAGTTCAGTCCGAAGCCCGACCCCGGTATCGGCGCCGTGCCCGATCCTGAGATGCTTGAGCGATGCACGATTGAGCGCGAGGTGCTCCAGGTCTGAGTGGCATTGGATTGAGAGGAGGAACCCGTCGGTTTCTTGACAACCTCCGACCGCCGGTGCTAAGGTACGACTCACTTCAACGGAGGCTGGGCCAGACGGTGTTTCGACACCGTAAGCCGCGTTTTTTCAGGGGTTTGCAGTTAACGGGGCCGGCGTCGCACAAGATCGCCGATCCATCCTCCGTGGTAGTTCCATGACCCAAGCGCAGTTGTACGAACACCGGGAGAGACGCCCATGGCGCCCGAGGCCACCTCGCAAGACGAAATCCGCCGCGTTGTGTACGAGTTCTTCGCCGATGAGTGCGAGGTCGAGACCAGCGAACTCACCGAAGAGACCAACGTCATCGAAGAGTTGGAAGGCGACTCCCTCATGCTTCTCGCCCTGCTCGAGAAGGTGTGCAAGATGTACGGACTCACCATCGAGCTCAAAGCGCTCGGCAAGCACCTCATGAAGAAGAACGCCAGTACCATCGGCGAAATCGTCGAATTGACCTGCGCCTTGGTCGAACACGGCGATAACATCATCAACGTGGAGTTGTAACACGGCCGTGGAGATGCTCCAACGCGGGACGAACGGCAGACGGGCCGCGCGCCCGAGCGGAGAGTCCCCATGAAGCCGTCCTTGCGCAAGGCCTACCGGTTCCCCGTCACGGTCGAATTCGAAGACGTCGATTCCTACCGCATTGCGCACCACACCAAGCTGGTGGCCTACCTCGAACGCGCGCGCGTGCATCTGTTCAGCGCCCTCGGGGTCGATCTGTCGGGCGGACCCGTGTCCCCAGTCATGTATGATCTCCAGGTGCGGTTCCGTAAACCGGCCGTTCTGCTCGATCAGCTTATCGTATCGGTGTTCGTGAAAGAGTTTGCCGACTTCTCGCTGGTGCTGGGGTATCGGATAACGCGCGGCGACGACACCATTCTGCGCGCCTCCACCAGCATCGCCTTCGCCCATGCCGACGGCACAGGGCTGGCCTGCGCGCCCGACGCGTACGCCGACGCCCTTCGCCGGTTCATGGAAGATGGAACGGACGCGTTGCCGGGGCGCGAGGATAAGGAAACCCCATGACCGCCGCGCCCGACCAATCCCAGAACGCCATCGCCTTTGCCTTCCCCGGCGTCGGCACGGGTCTGTGCGGGCATGAACCTGTCTTCTTCGAACGCTACCGAGCGATCCTTGCACCCTTTCTCCAGGAAGCCTCGGACTTCGCGGGCGCAGATTTCATCGCGGCGGCGTGCCGCGACCACTGGGGCGGGGCCTGCGAGAGGACCAAGCAATTCTTCGCTTATGCATTCGGGTGCGGCGCGGCGGCCGTGGCACGCCAGGCAGGCGTCACACCGCGGCTCGTGGCGGGGTACAGCCTCGGCGTGTATGCGGCGCTGGTGGCGGCCGAATCCTTGTCGTTCACGGACGGGCTTACCGTGATTGACGAAGCGGACCGGCTCATGGTGGACGCCTGCGCGGGCCACGACTATGGCATGGCCGCCGTGGTCGGTCTCGATGCGGGCGAACTCGACGGCATCCTGTCGCCCAGCGTCTTCCCTAGCATACAGCGCGTCAACGTGAACAACCCGACGTCGCACATCTTCGCGGGGGACCGCTCGGAGCTGATTGGGTTCGTGACCGCCGCGCAGGCGCACGATGCGTACAGGGCCCTCATGCTTGACGTGGAAGCGCCGTATCACCATCCGGCGATCCTCGACGGAATCGCGCCGGCCTTCGAGCGGGCACTACGCGGCCTCAACTGGAACGCGCCCGTCTGTCCGGTGGTCTCCTCCATCGACCAGGCCCTCCTTACGACCGCGGACCAGGTGCGCGCTTTCACCGCGCGCAACATCGCCACGCCCATCCATTGGGAACGCGTGGTGGAGACCTTCGCCGAACACGGGATCGCGCGCGTGGTGGAATGCGGCGCGGGTATCTCGTTGACCCAGAACGCGCGCATGCTGCCGGACCGGCCCGGGTTCCCCGCCATCCCCCGCTTCGCCAACGTCAAGAACTGGGAGCGGCGGTTGTCGGTGTGACGGGGTGGGGTAAGACCCCTCACCCTGCCCTCTCCCGTGGGGAGAGGGTAAGAAGGGCTCGGCCCATCGCGCGAGACATCCATGACAAACTCCAATCGAATATCCAAAGCACGTTGTTCCTTCCAAGGCATCGCCAACCCCTCCTGCCAATACCATACGATGTAGACAACGTCC
>JAAEQP010001063.1 GCA_024231375.1 bacterium
CCACTCCGACGCGCCTTCGACGCGCCCCGCCGGTCAGGTGGCCGGGCCGATGGGAGGGCAGCACGCGGCCGGGACACCACACGTTCGCGTGACACCCCCGGCCACGAAGTCCACCGAGGCGTCCACAAAGGCCGAAGACGCCAAGGATGCCCTCGTGCATGGCACCCTCGTTGACGCCTCGAAGACGCAGGCCGACAAGAAGATAACCGTCGTACTTGACGGGGCCAGCCGAACGCCCCCAAACGTGGCGACCCCAGCCGCGACGACCCCGGGACGTAAGATCCAAGACGGCTACCACAAAGTGCTCGGCGATGCCTTTGGCAGAGCAGGAACCGACCAGGCGGCAAAGCAGGATTCTCCCACCGCCCCCGCCAACGATGTCACCCAGACGATCAACGGGCGCTCGCGTGGCCAACATTCGACTAACGGCGTCATCTCCCCCACGACGAATGCCACGGCCCGGGTCCAGCGGCTCTTGATCACGCTGAATTACAGCGACGTCACAAAGGCCAAAGCCGCGATAATGTCCAAGGCAGCCAACGTGAAAGCATCTGCCGATCCGACCGACCGGGCCCCCTCGTCTCAGCGTGAACGAACTGACGCCAACTCGCGGCAGCAACAAACACCCAAACAGCGGTGAAGTAACTCCCGCCCCGCCCTTTCGAGTGGCACCCTATTGCCCGCTGACGAATACCCGTTCGGAGAACTTGCGGGGCGTGAACGGGCTGGAGAAATCAACGGTGAGGATGAACTTCTGCCCGACAGGAATCGCCTCGTACCAC
>JAAEQP010001064.1 GCA_024231375.1 bacterium
CAGCCAACGGCGGATGAAGCGTAGGCGAAAGGCAACGACGAAGAGTTGAACATTGACGCCCCGGGCCGTCCGGGGTAGACATACGACTGGGCGCTACGGTTTTTGCCCGCCCCGCGCCACGGTTTTACACCGCCCTTTACAGTTCGATACGTAAGAGGTGATGGAACGGCGGTTTGGCAAGTTGCTGCCGCCAGATGGCGTGCGGGAGAGTTGCCTGGAATCTGGAGTCTTCGTCGGGTCGCTAAGATAAGGAGCACTGCGGTGAGAACTGAAAGAACTTCGTCCACGGGTCGGCGAGTTGCGGCGACTGCGGTTGCTGTCATTGCGTTGGTGGTGTGTGGCGCAGGTTGCTGCCACCGAGGCGACACCGTAACGAGTGTCCCGCCTGAAGCATGTGCGGATACGGTGGAACTCCTGCCGATCGAGAATGGCTACCTGGCGGCGCATTGCTCTAGCGATCACAGTGACGACATTGTTCACGTGCGATTTGTGTTCGATCTCCGGGCTTTGGAGAAGGCCCACGCCCTGTGGTCTGCCGCACGCGGCGCAAGCGATGACGCTGACGCCGCCGAGGGGAGAGGCGGATCCTCGGAGTCATCGTTGGGATTCGTCGAGACGTTTGCGGAGGCGTCGCGTCTGTTCCGTGAAGCGACCCGAGACCTACCGGCGGCGGGTCAGGAGCTGATCGAAGTGAACGTGTCGCTCAGGCAATGGTTCGTCTTTTCGGTGAAGTCCGAGGGGAAGTGGCTTGTTCGGCGCCCGACTGCCGCCGGCGACCGCACGCGAATAGCCAAGCACTTCTGGCCTGTGTGGCTGGAAAGGCGCATGCGGGATCCGCTGAAACAGATCTACTGGGACGAGACGACGGACATGTATGTTCCTGTGAAAGCGATCAATGACTTTGACGCTGCCCGTGCGAAATTCGTCGTAACGTGGGCAGGTAAGGAGTATGCGGGGGTGGGCACCAACAATGGATACGGCTGTGCCGTCCCCGGGTTGGGGGAGATTGCCGGAGGGGATTTCCGCGAAGTGTCGCCCTACCACCCGGATCGAGCAGTAGGAACCTATGCCGTGCGATTGATAGTACCATCCCGAAGTGTGGACTTTGCCAACTCCGAGGCCACCGTTGAAATCGTAAGAATGTTGCCTTGTGCAGAGGGTGAGTGAGCGGGACATCACGGGAGGCACGAGTCGACGGCAGGGGCGATCTACGTAAACCGACCCTCGGCAGACCTGGGACACGAGTTCCGGGGACACCGTACTGGAGTTCCGGGGACACCGTATGTAATTCTTGGCAGTGGCGTCTGCTTGTGGTAGACTCGTTGTATGGCACGGTTGGCACGAGTAGCGGCACCGGGATATCCTCACCATGTGACGCAGCGAGGCAACCGGCGGCAGCGGGTGTTCTTTGGCGACGATGACTATACAACGTATCGGTCGGTGATGGCCGAGTGGCTTGCCCGGTCCGGGTGTGTGGCGTGGGCGTACTGCCTGATGCCCAACCACGTGCATCTGGTGG
>JAAEQP010001065.1 GCA_024231375.1 bacterium
CGCTGTGGCCGGTCTCCGACCGCGCCACTCCCACGACCGACAGGCTCCAATCCCAACCCCAACTGTACCCATCCGCCCAGCCTTGCTATAATCCCCTTTCGACGGTCTGAGTCCAGATTGGTGCATTTCCGGCGCTGTGGCGCACGTCTTGGTGGTTTTTTCACGTCTACGCGCTGTTCGCCGCACGTTTAGCAAAGGAATACGGAAACTATGTCGACAGTTCTTGAGCAATTGGTTGAAATGAGCCGGTTTCTCGGCGATCCAAACCAGGATTTCGCGATGCTGGGTGAAGGAAACACCTCAGCCCGCATAGACGACGACACGTTCTATGTGAAAGCGTCGGGCACGACGCTGTCCACCATCGACCCGGACGGGTTTGTGAAGGTCTCGATCTCGCGGGTGGTCGACATTCTGGACGACGAGTCGGCGGGTGACGAGGACGTGACACAGGTGTTCCAGGAAGCGCTGGTGGAACCGGGCGAGACGCGGCGGCCGTCGGTGGAGGCCATCCTCCACGCGATTCTGTTGCAGGTGCCGGAGTACTCGTTCGTTGGCCACACGCACCCCACCCAGACCCTTGCGTTGCTGTGCTCGGACAAGGCCGAGGAGGCCGCTGCGGGCCGTTTGTTTCCCGACCAGATCGTGTCCATGGGCGCGAAATCGGTCTATGTCCCCTATGTGGACCCCGGCCTGGTGCTGGCGCGGGAAGTTCGGGCACGGTTCCGGGCGTTTGTGGAAGAGGAAGGCGTCCTGCCGAGTGCCATCATGATGCAGAACCACGGACTCATCTGCATGGGCGCCTCGCCCAAGGCAGTGACCAGTTGCACGCAGATGACGGAGAAATCGTCCACCGTCGTCGTGGGCGCATATGCCATGGGCGGCCCGCGGTTCATGACGGACCGCGAAGTGGACCGCATTTTCACCCGGCCGGACGAAGCGTACCGGCTGAAGAACATCGCGGGATAACGGAAACCAGGGATTGACGGAATCACTACCGTCTGGAGTTGAGTACGACATGAGCAGATTAGAAGGCAAACGCGCAATCGTCACCGGAGCCGCTCAGGGATTGGGCGCCGCAATCGTGGAGCATCTGGCTGAAGAGGGATGCGACGTGGTCGCGTGGGACGTGAACGTCGACGCGGTGCAGCAGACGGCCGCGGCCGTGTCCGAGAAGACGGGACGCAATGTGACGGGGTGTTCGGTCGACGTGACCGACGCCGATGCGGTACGTGATGGCGTCGACTCGGCCGCGAAGTCGCTCGGCGGCTTGGACATCTTTGTGAACAACGCGGGCATTCTGTTCTCCGGCGATTCGCTGGAGTTCGACGTGGCCAAATGGCGCAAAGTGATTGACGTCAACTTGACGGGCTATTTCGTGTGCGCGCGCGAAGCGGCCCGGGCCATGATCGCCTGTGGCGCCGCCGGGTCGATCATCCAGATCAACTCGAAGTCCGGCAAGAAAGGCAGTTTCAGGAACAGCGCCTATGCCGCGTCGAAGTTCGGCGGCATCGGCGTGACCCAGAGCTTGGCGCTTGAATTTGCCGAGCAGAACATTCGTGTCAATTCGATCTGTCCGGGCAACTTGCTCGATTCGCCTTTGTGGACCCAGAGCCTGTTCAAGCAGTATGCGGCCAACCAAGGCATTTCCGAGGAAGAGGTCCGGCAGAAGTACATCAACCAGGTCCCGATGAAGCGGGGTTGTGCGTACCGCGACGTGACCAACGTGGTCGTGTTTTTTGCCTCCGAAGATGCCGGCTACATGACAGGCCAGGCCATCAACGTGACCGGCGGGCAGGAAATGCGCTAAAGGAGTGCAAGCATGAAAGTCAGATTCGGGGTAGTACTTTGTGTAGCTGTGATGCTGGTGAGCGTTGGCGCATCGGCGGAGTTCAAGGCGGGTGCGGCCATGCGCATCCTGACCCCCGAGAAGGACCTTGCGGTTTCCGGGGGCACGGGTGCGTCGAGAGCCGCCACGGAGGTCCAGGACGACCTGACGGCACGCGTATTGGTGCTTGAGAACGGGGACACGCGCGTGGCCATGTGCAGCGTCGACTTTCTGGGTTTCCCGGGCGTGCTGGTCAAGAAGGTAGCGGCCCAGGTTCCCGGCGTCCCGGCCGAGAACATCCTCATCGGGTCTACCCACACCCACAGCGCGCCTGACATGTACGGCATGCCCAAACCGGACGGCACCACCGACGCCGACCTTGAGTATATTGATTGGGTGTGCGCACGTACGGCCGAGGCCATCAACGAAGCTGTGGCGAACCTCGAACCCGCGTCCCTGAAGATTGCCACGGACAAGGCCGCGGAGCGGATTTCCTACAACTACTACGCACCGAAGCTCTACGACCGGCGGTGCCACGTCATCCAGGCGTTGAACGCTTCCGGAAAGCCGATTTCCACCCTCGTCAACTACGCGACCCATCCCGAGGTGATCGGGTCGGGCCAGGGCGCGATTGGTCCGGACCTGTGCGGCCCGTTCTATGACCGCATCGAAGAGAAGGGCGGTGGCGTTGCGGTGTTCATGAACAGCGCCCAAGGCGGTATGGTGACCGCCGACTGCCGCGGCGAGGACGGCAAAGACATCCAGACCTGGGACGAATGCATCCGCATCGGCAACCTGCTGGCCGACGAAGCGATCCGCATCGTGGCCGACGCCCCGGTGCAGGAGAACCCGAACCTGTACTGCGCGGCGACGACCATTTCGTTCCCCATCGAAACGCCCGTCATGCAGTTTATCCTGGCCAAGTCGCCGTTGGGCTACGAAATGGGCGACGATGGCACCGTGCCGGCGCGCGTCAATCTCATGAACCTCGGCAACGCCCAGATCCTGACCATCCCCGGCGAGGCGCTGCCGAACATTGGCTTCTACCTGAAGCGCAAGATGCACGGTGAGCACAACCTGCTCTTCGGTCTCACGAACGAAGCTCTCGGCTACATGCTGACGAAAGAGGACTACAAGAGCTTCCCGCGCTACGACTACGTGTCGCGCGTGTGCCTTGGCGAGATGACCGGCGACATCTACATCAACGCCGCGCTGAAGTTCGCCGACGCATCGCCGCGTCCCGCCGCCCTCGATAACTGACCTGCACGCAAACAAATCGGGCGCGGATCGCCATCGTGAATTGGCCGTCCGCGCCCTATCTGCGTTCGCCAGTTTGGGAATCGACACAATGCAGAGAGATTGAAGACCCGCCTGCGGCGGGCAAGCCCCTCACCCCACCCCTCTCCCGGCGGGAGAGGGCGGAAGACGGTACGAGCCGGCCTCATCGCCCGAGCAGACCACAACCGACTCGCTGAGTTTGGCTGCTTCGGAACTCCTCTTGTGGTCGTGAATGCACCTGGATGAAAACTGGGGCTCTCTGAGATCCGCGCCCTCTCCAACGGGAGAGGGATGGGGTGAGGGTTCTCTTCTCCGCTGTGGCCGGTCTCCGACCGCGCCACTCCCACGACCGCCAGGTCTCCCTCTCCTCCGCGATTCGTGCCCATATCCCTGGATTCATGCCGATTCGTGTTGAGTCTTCCATTCTTCCGCACAGGTAGAATCGACCTTCGTCGATGAGGTGGGTATCGAAGCCGAGGTCGCTCACGCGGGTTCTTCGATCTTCTTCACGCTGCGTTTGTGGATGGGGAAGGTGCGGTTGCGAATCTGGACGTGGTAGTGGTCGTCCTTCAGCACCACGCCATCCACTTCCTGGCTGAGGCCGCTGTGGAAATGGATCACCGTCTTGGTGCTGGCCGTCTTCTTGCCGGGTGACTTCACGGACGCGATCTTGGTCGACGAACGTTTCGAACCACTACCGCCGGGCTTGGCCGCGCCCGACGCGTACTTGCGGTCCCACGACTGCACGCTCCGCACGTAATTCTGCGTTTCCTTGTACGGCGGGATGCCCTTGTACTTCTTCACCGTGCCAGGGCCCGCATTGTAGCCTGCCAAGGCCAGCTTCTCGTTGCCGTCGAACAGTTTGAGCAGTTTGGACAGGTACTGCGTGCCGCCGGCAATGTTCTGGGCTGGGTCGTTGATGTCGGTGACGCCCATGTCGCGCGCGGTGCCCGGCATGAGCTGCATGAGGCCCGACGCGCCTTTCTTGGATGTGGCTTCTCTGCTGAAGTTGCTCTCCACCTTGATGACCGCGTAGACCAGGCTTTCGCGCAGCCCGTACTTCTTCGAGTACCGGGTCACCAAGTCGGCAATCTCGTCGTCCGTGTAGCGGCTCGCCGAAGTCCGGCCCTTGTAGCGGCCCATGATCACGATGGGGTCGAACTTGATCTTCACTTCGGTATAGCGGTCGTCGTCGTTATACTTCCACGCTTTGTCGGTGAACGTGGAGACCCCCGACTCGTCGACGAACACCCGCAACCCCGCGCGCTCCCGTTCTTGCACCCGCTTGGTGCGGGCAGCCGTGAGTTTCTTGAGGGCTGCCTGTTGGCGCGCGTGCTGTGCACTGGAAAGGACCGAGACCGGCTCCTTGTCCTCGGCCCGGCACGGCGCCAGGGGAGCGAGAAGCGCGAGGACGGCGAGCGCGGCGGTCAGGCACAGGTTTCGTGAGGAGAACCTGCAGACAGGGAGCGGGAGATGCTGTATTGAACGAGCTTGGCTGCTCATGGTGTCAATAGTATACCGGGGACCAGGGTTCATTCGCAAGGGATTGAAGGTTTGCTATGCGCAATATGAGAATTATGCTAGCCTGTGCTCTTTCCTGAAGCGGGAAGCGTTGCCAGCGCGGCCACACCCACGCCGTAGACCAGCAGTGCCAGCAGGTACACCAGGCGGAATCCCAGCATCATGGCAAGGATGGTGGTCAATACCGAGCCGATGACGGAGAAGAATCCGTTGACCGCCCACCCCCAGGCGACGTATTCCGTCTTGTGGTCTGTCAGGCTTGCCACGTGCCGGAGCCCGAGGGGCATGAACCCGCCCATGCAGAACCCGAGCGGTCCCATCAAGGCGATGGCGATCGCGATGCGTGCGGGCAGGGGCAGACCCACGAGCGATGCCAGGATCGGCTTCACGCCGATACCCAGCAGGACGGCGACAACCCCTAGTCCAAGGAACAGGCGAAACACCGAACGCCGGGGCGACGTGCTGTACCACCCGGACGCAAAGCTGCCCAGTCCAGCGAACACCAACATGGTCATCAACGTGACGCTGAGGGACCGCGTGGGATAGCCCAGGAACAGCACGAACTGCTGGAGCAGGGATATCTCGAAGAACATGAAGCCGAGCCCCAGGGCGGCGAAGTACACGAAGGATCGAGATTTGTGGGGCAGTTTGCGCCATGTCTCTCGAATCGCCACAAAGGGGAGCAGCAACGCCGTGCCCGCGAACAGGGCCGACAATCCGAGCAGCATCAGCAGAATCCGTTCTCCCATGCAGTCGTCATAGTGAAGGATGGCCATGCCCGGATCGCTCCGGGGGGTGAACACGTCCCTGAACCGTACGAAATGCCAGAAGAACGGCGCATCGTCCGTGATGGGCGTGATGTCGTACGGGTACGATTCGATCAGGCGCGCCACGGCTTCGTCGTCGCCCTCAATGGCCTGGTTGACGGGACCCGGGGATAGCCCCTCCCCAAGCGGATGCCGTGCATAGCTGTTCTGCACTTCGCCCACCTGACGAACGAAGGCTGCGGTCTGTTCCGGCGTGGCGGGGGTCTTCTTCACGAGGATGGTGGAGGTCACCGCGAAGTAATCGGGCGACGTCGCCACGAACAGGTGCCCGGCGGGATCCGTAACGCCGATTCGTTCCAGCGCCTTCCGGGCGGTGAGCGCGTAGCGGGTCGTCCTGTTCGGCTTGGCATCGTACAGGATCTCGCCGTATTGCATACAGATCAGGCCGTCGGGTGTCAGGTGTTCGAGGCACTCCTCGATCATCTCCGTGGTGTAGAGGTAGCTTTCCGACAGGACAAATGCGCTGGATGTGGCGGCGTTCATGGCCGCGAAACTATCGGGCGCGACGAAGTAGATGATGTCGTAGAGGTTGTCATCCCGAGCCAGGAATGTTCGCCCTTCCCCGTTGACGTAGGCCACATCGGGACGCTCGGCCACGCGTCCTGCAAAATCCGCAAACCGTTCCTTCACAAGCGAGACGGTAATGGGATTGAGTTCAACGGCGGTGGTGTGTTCCGCCCCGAAATGGATCGAGGTGAGAATCTCGTGGCCGCCCGCGGCCCCCATGATCAACACCTTGGGCTTTTCCGGGGCGACCGAAAACGGAATCGAGCGGTGGTCGGTGTCGAAGCGCGTCAGCGTCGCCGGATCGCCGTCAAACCGGTGGATAGACGATGCGAACACGCCGTCGTGGAGCAATAGGCGTGCCTTGTCCTCTTCGCCAGGGAACGCCAGGGCGTCAATACGGAACACGGGTCCCCATTCCGAAAACAGCAGGGCTTCATCCGGTATCGCCGAGGGATCGAACTCCTTGTCCTTGTCGGGGATCGGGTCGGGGAGATGGCGCGGGGCCAAGGCGCCACCGGCCAGCGGTATGGCAACCAACACGCACACCGCGAAGAGGCCCCGGTGCTGCCGCGCGCTAATGAACATGCCGGCGACGGCGAGGAGTGCCGCGCTCAGGAAGATGCAGCCGGGCGGGCTCAGTAGCCACATCAGGGGGATCACGACCGCGCACGCCAGGCCCGCGCCCAAGAGGTCGGCGAAGTACAGCCTGTTGATGACTTCGTCCTTGCGGCTGAGCAAGGCGGCCAGCATGATACCGATGAAGAGGAACGACACGTAGAGAAGTGCGCTGATGAGCAGCAGCTCGGACGCTTCGCCGAGGGAAGAGAACACGCCCCACAGGTTCAGCCGCACGCGGGCAATGATCACGTAGCTGACGCCGGCGCTGACCGCGCCTCCAATGCAGTTCACGGCGAGAAGCCGGTCGAGGGCCGCTTCCCGAAGCCGCCGGAACACGGCCACACACACACCGCCCGATCCCAGGCCCAGGAGCGAGAAGCCAATGACGAAGTAGGCGAAGTAGTAAAAGAGCTTGAAGGAGAAGACGCGGGTATAGTTGATCTCAATCATCAGCGCGGCGAAGGAGATCAGGAATATGAACAGATAGTACCGTCGATTCTTCACGCCGCTGACACCCTGCCGATCTCGCTGACCGACCCGTTTCGGGACCCCGGTTACCTTCCCCCGCGCACGGCGGGAATGATACATGGGTGGTTCGTGCAATGCAAAACCCGTCGACAAGCCGTGTGCGGCGTGGCAGAGCACTCCGGGAGTGCGTCTAACCTGTTTTTTTATAGTAGGTTGTGAGGCGGAGCGATTCAAGGAAACCCAGCCCCATGGAACGCTTGCCAGACCGAACGGTCATATGGTACGGTCGCGCGGAGTTAACGGAGGGTGCAGGGTCGTGGTGTCGGCTGAGGAACAGGAACAACGCATCGTCGAGCGACTGGTAGCGCTTGATCGCACGGTCGGCACGGCGGAATCCTGCTCGGGCGGGCTTGTCGCGCATCGCCTCACGCGCGCGCCGGGCGCATCCAAGTGTCTCCTCGGCGGCATTGTCGCCTACAGCAATGATGTGAAGGCACGGCTGGTCGGGGTGCCTGAAGGCGAGATCGAAGAGCATGGGGCCGTGAGTGAGCCCGTGGCGCGGAGCATGGCCGAAGGCATTCGGCGTGTTCTGGACGTGGATTTTGGGATTGGTGTGACGGGCATCGCCGGACCGTCGGGCGGTTCACCCGACAAGCCGGTGGGGCTGGTCTACGTCGCGCTGTCCGACGAACGAGGCGCCTCCGTGGAACGGTGCGAGTTCTCCGGAAACCGCACCGCGGTTCAGGAGCAGACAGCCGAGAAGGCGCTGGCCATGCTGTGGGAGCGGGTGTCCGGCTGAGGGTTGCCGGACTTCCTACGTGTATGAACGAGATTCTACCGGGAGCGATCAATAGATGAGTGCTGGGTTCTGTCACCTTCATGTTCATACCGAATACAGCGTGCTGGACGGCGCAAGCAAGATCGGCGATCTCCTCGAGCGCTGCAAGACCTTCGGCATGGAGGCGTGTGCGCTCACGGACCACGGGTGCCTATTCGGTGCGCTGGACTTCTACCAGTCCGCGAAGAAGGCCGGTATCAAGCCCATCATCGGTTGCGAACTCTATGTGGCCCGGAAGGACCGGTTCGACAAATCGGCCAAGTCGGCGAGCGAATCCTGCTATCACCTCGTGCTGCTGTGCGAGAACGAGACGGGATACCACAACCTCTGTCGACTTAGCTCTCTGGGATACATCGAAGGCTTCCACTATCGGCCGCGCGTGGACATGGAGTTGCTGGCCAAGTACAGCGAAGGTCTGATCGCGTCGAGCGCGTGTCTGGCGGGCCGCATCCCGCAGGCACTCATGGCCAACGACACGGACGGCGCCGAACAGGCCATCCGCGAGTACACCGAGATCTTCGGCGAGGACAGGTTCTACATCGAATTAATGGATCACGACCTCCCCGAAGAGCGGCGCATCAACCCGACGCTGGTCGAACTGGCCGCGAAGCATGGGTTGAAGATCATCGCCACCAACGACTCCCACTACACGGATCAGTCCGACTCCGAGGCGCACGAAGCACTTCTGTGCATCCAGACCAACAACATGCTGGACGACGAAAAACGGTTCCGCTTCCCCGGAGGACCGGCCTACTACTTCGCAAGCCCCGACGAGATGGCCGAGAAGTTTCAGCAATGGCCGGAAGCGCTGACCAACACCCTGGAGATTGCCGAACGGTGCAACGTGGACTTGCCGATGGGGCAGCATCTCATCCCGCAGTTCGTGCCGCCGGAAGGGCAGGACAAAGCCGGTTACCTGCGCGCGCTGGTGCATGAAGGGATCGTGAAACGGTACGGTGAAAATCCCTCCCAGGAGTACACCGACCGGGGTGATTTCGAACTGGACGTGATCGAGCAGATGGGGTTCGTGGACTACTTCCTGGTGGTGTGGGACCTGATCCACTGGGCGCGGGAACACGGCATTCCCGTGGGGCCGGGCCGTGGCTCCGGGGCGGGCAGTCTGGTGGCCTACGCACTGGAGATCACGAATATTGACCCCATCCGCTATGGCCTTCTGTTCGAGCGATTCCTCAATCCCGAGCGTGTGTCCATGCCCGACTTCGACCTGGACTTCTGCTACAACCGGCGCGGTGAAATGATCGAGTACGTCCGGGAGGAGTACGGTTCGGACAACGTCAGCCAGATCATCACGTTCGGCCGGATGCTGGCGAAGCAGGCGGTGCGCAACGTGGGGCGCGTGCTGGGCATGTCCTATGGCGATGTGGACCGCATTGCCAAGCTGGTGCCGGACGAGTTGAAGATCACGCTGAAAGCCTCCCATGAACGGGAACCCGAACTCCAGCAACTGGTGAAGACCGATCCCCAGATCGGACGACTGTGGAATCTGGCAAGCCGGCTTGAAGGAACCATCGGAAACTGCGGCACCCATGCGGCGGGCGTGGTCATCTGCGACCAGCCGTTGACGGACCACGTGCCCCTGTTCAAGGCGGCGGGCAGCGACACCGTAGCCACCCAGTTCGAGATGAAGAACGTGGAAGCCGTCGGGCTTCTGAAGATGGACTTCCTGGGGCTCCGTACGCTCACGGTGGTGCATGAGGCCGTTCGGTTCGTGAAGGAAAACCGGGGCATCGACATCGACGTCGATGCCCTCGAGCCCGACGACGCCGCGGCGTACGCGCTACTTCGAAGCGGTCAGACCACCGGCATTTTCCAGTTGGAAAGCTCCGGGATGCGCGAGCTGGCGAAACGCATCGGCCTGGAAAGTCTGGAAGAGATCTGCGGTCTTGTGGCCCTGTACCGTCCTGGCCCCATGCAACTCAAAGATCAGTACATCGAGTGCAAACACCAGCCGGACAAGATCCTCTACGATCACCCCCTGCTCGAATCGATCCTCAAAGAGACCTACGGCGTCGCGTTGTATCAGGAGCAGGTCATGCAGATTGTGCAGGCGGTCGCCGGGTTCACTCTCGGCCAAGCCGACATCCTGCGGCGTGCCATGGGTAAGAAGAAGGCCGACCTGATGGCCGAACAGCGCGACAAGTTCGTCGCGGGGGCCAAGGCCAACAAGATCAACGAAGACACCGCCAGCTTGCTCTTCGAGCGGATCGAACAGTTCGCCGGATACGGATTCAACAAATCCCACAGCATGGCGTACGCCTTCGTGGCGTATCAGACCGCCTACCTGAAAGCCAATTACCCCGTTGAGTTCATGACGGCGCTGCTCACCAGTGAAGCGGGCAACATGGACAAGGTGGCCCAGTACGTCGAGGAATGCCGCCGGATGGGGGTCGAAGTGTTGCCGCCCGACGTAAACACCAGTTGTCATGCCTTCACGGTGGACGGCGACCGGATCCGGTTCGGTTTGGGCGCCGTGAAGAACGTGGGGGAGGCGCCTGTCGAGGCGGTCGTGGCGCAACGGAACGCAGACGGACCCTTCACGGATATCTACGACTTCTGCAGCCGCATCGACACCCGCGTCATCAACCGTCGCGTGCTCGAGAGTCTGAACCGGGCGGGAGCCTTCACCAGCACCGACTGGAACCGGCGGCAAGTTGAAGAAGTGTTGGATACGGCCCTCGGCGAAGGGCAGGTGAGCCAGAAAGAGCGCGAGGCCGGGCAGACCTCCCTGCTGGATCTGATGGGCGGAGACGCAGCCGAGTCCATGCGCCAAGTGCCCGACGTGCCGGAATGGGACGAGCAGATTCTGTTGACTTACGAGCGTGAAGTGCTCGGACTGTATGTGAGCAGTCATCCTCTCGCACGGCACACGCAGACCCTGGAGCGGTTCTCGACCGTGCGTATCGCAGACATCGCGACCATGCGCGAGAACGATCCGGTCGTTCTTGGTGGCCTCATCGCGAACGTGAAGCACTACACCACGCAACGCGGCAAGAAGATGGCCTTCGTCACCTTGGACACGCTGGAAGGCCCTGTCGAGGTGACCGTGTTCTCGGAAACCTACGAGCAGCGGGCCGACCTTCTGGTGCAGGACGAGATTGTGGTGATTGCGGCCAAAGTGAAGATTCGCAACGACGAGGCGGGACTCTTGGCCGATGACATCGTTCCTATCGAGGAAGCGGAAGCGAAATTCACGAAGATCGTCCACGTTCAGCTTCGGGCTGACCTATCGGAGCGAGGCGTTCTTGACACGATGGCCGAGGTCCTTGGCGCGCGTCCGGGACCGTGCGATGTGTACCTCCACTGCACGACGCCCGGTGCGGACGAGGTGACCGTGCATGCGTCAAGTGCCTGCACGGTGGCGGCTACTCCGGAGTTGAGAAGCGAGATTGAGAGATTGCTGGGCGAAGGAAGCGTGTGGTACTCCGCGGGCAATGGATTGCCACAGCACTCGAATTAGCACGGCGCGAGACGTCGGACGAAGGGGGAATCAGTCGATGTCCGAGGAAATGACACTCGCAATCGATGGCGGACCGAAGGTCCGAACCGAACCGATGGCGATCGACAATCCACGGTTCGACGAATCCGAATTGCAGGAACTGAAGGAAGCGCTCGATCAGCAGACCCTGTTCTACTGGTTCGGCCAGAAAGTGAAGACGTTCCGCAGCCAGTTTGCCATGATGTACGGCGTGAAGCACTGTCACATGGTGACAAGCGGCACGGCCGCCCTGCACACGGCCGTGGGGGCCGTGGGCATCGGGCCGGGCGACGAAGTCATCACCACGCCCATCACCGATCAGGGCACTGTAATCGCGATCCTTGCCCAAGGCGGCGTTCCCATTTTCGCCGATGTCGATCCCCACACCTATTCCGTTACCGCGGAATCCGTGGCCAAGTGCATTACAGAGAAGACCAAGGCCGTCATTGTCGTTCACTTGGCGGGGAGTCCGGCCGATATCGACCCCATCATGGAGCTGGCGCGGGAAAGGGACCTCAAGGTCATCGAGGACTGCGCCCAGAGCTACCTGGCATGGTACAAGGGCCGATTGGCCGGTTCGATAGGCGATCTGGGGTGCTTTTCGTTGAACGATTTCAAGCACATCAGCGCAGGCGACGCCGGCATGGTTCTAACGAACCAGGACGAGTTGGCCGATCGCGCACAGCTCTACCTGGACAAGGGATACTCCCGAGACGGCGGCGGAAGGAAGCCCCCGTTCCTCGGGTTCAACTACCGGCCGAGTGAACTGCACGCCGCCGTGGCCATCGCCCAGTTGCGCAAACTGCCCGGGCTGTGCGCGCGGCGGAACGCCCTCGGCGACCGGTTGACGGCTGCCCTCGAAGGCGTTCCGGGCATATCGCCTCACAAGGTGCTGGACGGGTGCAAGAGCTCCTACTGGTTCTACATGGGGCGCATGGACCCCAACGTGCTCAAGGTGTCGCGCGACGAGTTCACCGCGGCCGTAACTGCCGAGGGCGTCATCTTCTGGGCGGGCTACATCGGCGACATGGTGTACGAATACCCCGTGCTCGTCGAGCATCGCGCCTTCGAGAACTGCTCGTTCCCCTGGGACGGCGCCTACGGCCGCCAAGTCGAGTACGGCAAGGGCCTGTGCCCCGTGGCCGAGGAAGTGGAAGCGACCGCGTGGCGGTGTCCCATCAATGAGTCGATGAGCGATCAAGACGTGGACGATATCGCCGCCGCCATCAAGAAGGTGGCGGGGTACTACGCGGGAAGGTAACCGGCTCCGCCCGGCTGGGGCCGGGAGCGCGGTTCAGTCCTCTGGCGCATAAGCGTCTGGTAAGCCTTGCGATATGAGGGCCGATTCGTGCATACTGTAGACACCAAGGCAGACGGCTACACTGGAACATGAGCGTATGAAACTGGAAACCACACGATTTGGCCAGATTGAGTACGAACCCGAGTCGGTGATCACGTTCACCCAGCCGATTCTGGGGTTTCAAGAGTACCGCCGTTTCATCTTCCTGCCCGGACCGAATCCGTCGCTGAAATGGATTCAATCGACGGACTCCGGGGACTTGGCCTTCATCCTAATCGACCCATCCGCGGTGATTCCCGACTACCGCGTCGATGTCCGCCCGCAAGACCTTGCCGAACTGGCCGTTGCGACCGTCGACGAGTTGGAGGCCTACACCCTCGTCGTGGTGCCGAAAGACCCCGCGCAGGTCCGCACCAACCTTCGGGCGCCGATTCTCATCAGCCCGAAGCACCGTCTCGGCAAGCAGATCATCCTTGATCGGAGCGAGTACCCGATCCAGCATTTCCTTGCGCAGGCGCAACGGGGACAGGGACAGTCCCGGGAGGTGTCGAATGCTCGTACTGACGCGTAAGGAAGACGAGAGCATCATGATCGGAGACGACATCGAGGTGAAGGTGCTCGACTTGAGGGAGAACCAGGTCAAGATCGGCATCGTGGCGCCTCGTTCCGTGGCCGTGCACCGTCGGGAAGTGTACCTCGCGATCCAGGCAGAGAACGCACAAGCCGCTTCGCTGGCGGAAGTGGACCAGATATCGGATCTCATCTCCTAGCAGGTGGGACGAAGCATCGAGAAAGGTCAACCGACTGTATGCAGGTGATTGTCGACGGCGATGCAGGCTTCGCCTTCACTGGCGATCCTCCGGATGTACTGGCGGTCGTGGCGGCCGTGAGCGAGGCGCTTGACGCTCGCGACCGCGCGATTCTCGCCATCAGAGTGGACGGGGATGACGTCCGCGTCGACGAGCTCGTCGATTCCCTCCAGAGCAAACCCCTTGAAGAGGTCGGCGTCCTTTCGGTCGAGAGTGGGGAAATCGCCACGCTCGTGCGGGAGGCGCTCGCCGATTTCGAGAAGGTGTTGCCCGAGTTGCCAACAGTCTGCCGCGATCTGGCGGCCGTGTTCCAGAGCGAGACCCCGGAGGACGGGTTCGATCCATTCAACCGTCTGGCCGAGATCTGGGCTCACGTGAAGTCTCGCGAAGGCATGGTTATGCGGGTGCTTGGTCTGGAAGGCGACGACTTCATGGTCAAGGACGTTACCGTCGCCGCGCACCATGATGAACTTAACACGCATCTAAGGGAGGCCATCGCCGCGCTGGAGACGAACGACTGCGTGCTTCTCGGTGATTTGCTTGAGTACGAACTCGCGCCGCGTGCGGAACTGGAGACCGAGGTCGTGAGTGCCCTCCAGGAGAAGGCGCGCGAACGGTTCGGTTGAAGATGTCGGGCCCACGCGTCCTTACGTTCAACTTTCACGAACCCTACATCTGCCTCATGGCCAGGATCGGTGTGCCGATCACCGTCGGACTCTACGACGACCCGTCCATGGCCCGGCCTTGGCAGACCAACTTCCGGCCCCGCCCGGATGGCATAGTGCTGGCGCCTGAGGCCGAGTGGCGCGCGGGGTTGAAGTCGGGCGCGTTCGATGTGTTGGTGGCCCACAATGAAATGAACGCTCTCAAGGAGCGGGAATCCGGCATTCCATCCATTCTCTTGTGTCACAACCGGCGTAGCTTCCTTTGCACGACCTATGAAGGCGACTTCGACGAGGGGAACGACAAATATGCCAGGCTTCTCGACATCCTCTCCCAAACCTATACGTTCGTGTTCATCTCCGAGTCGAAACGCGAGGACTACCGCTACTCGGGTCCGGTGATCCCGCCGGGGATTGACGCCGAGGCGTTTGGGTCATACACGGGCGAGGACGCCTGCGTGCTGCGTGTCGGCAATGCCATGCGCGAGCGCGATGTCATGTTCGATGTGGATTTCCAGGAACGCGTGTGCGACGGCTTTCCAAACCGCGTCGTCGGGTTCAATGCAGGCATCCCTGAGTCGGTGCCGTCCGAATCCTTCGATGACCTTCTTCGGCTGTACCGCACCCAGCGCTGTCTACTGCACGTATCGCGGGAAGCCTACGAGGACGGTTACAACCTGTCGACGCTGGAAGCCATGGCCTGCGGCATGCCCGTGGTGTCGCTGGCCAATCCCACGTCGCCCATCACGGACGGCGTTGACGGGTTCGTGTCGTATGACGCCGATGAACTCCGTGAGCGGATCCAGGCGCTGCTGACCGACCCGGATCTCGCCAAGGCCATCGGCGAGCGGGGCAGAGAGACGGTCGCTGAGACGTTTCCCATGTCGGCCTTTGCCGAACGGTGGCGGACCGTTCTCGAGAACACAGCTTCGGAAGGCACCTACCGCGCTGGTGGATTGGGGGGCAAGCCCAGCCCGATCCCCGAAGTGCCGCGCCTGGGCATCGTCCTCGACTACGCCCCCTCGGCGGACGTTGGCGTCGTGGTCAAGCACACGTTGCGCGGGGCACATGACGTGGTTTCGGTCGGTCCGTCGTCCCAACGGGAGGGCGCGCAATCCTACAGAGACGTACGCGCCGCCTTGCCTGACGGCTTCACGCCGGGCGCCTATCTATACATTGACTCCGACGGTTGCGCTCAGGCGCCGGATCTGGAGGGATTCGAAGGCCTGAGGATGTGTTACCTCCCGCGGAGCGGGGGAGTGAAGAAACCGCGGGCCGCCATTGCCGAACGATTCGCCTTCACCTACGTGGCGGACAAGGCGGAGTTCGAGGTGCTGGCGCGCGCCGGGGTCCCCAACGTGGCGTGGATGCCTCCGGGATGCATCGCTTCGGAGCGCGCACCGGACGCCGCCCGACCTGTCGACGTGGCCTTGGCCTATCGTCCGGGCACGACGGCTCCCGCGCTGGCCGAGACGCTGACGGCCCAATACCCGAACGCGGAGATCCGTGCAGCGGCTTGGTCTGAGTTGCCGGCCTTGTTCCAACGGTCTCGCGTGGCCGTGATCCCCCCCGGCGAGAGCGATCTGTCGGAGTACCTATTCGAAGCCATGGCGGCGGGCGCTCTCGTGGTGGCTCAGGATTCGGCGACTCTGCGTGCGGCCTTGGAGCCCGGTGTCCACGTGATTACGTACGACACACCCGGCGAAGTGCCGGCCCTCGTCGCACAGTATCTCAACGACACGGAGACGTGCGCGACCATTGCCGACGCCGGGCGGGAAGCAGCGCTGGCCAACCACACCATGGACCGTCGTCTGGCCGAGATGCTGGCCATGGCCCTCGAAGCCGTCGGCGCGTTCACGGGACACGTCGGCGAGGGACGGTTCCAGACGGGCGGTTACTACCGGTGCCCGCGTCCCGAGTTGGCGGTGCAGGTACCGCGTCATGCGCGGCGCGTGCTGGACTGCGGCTGTGGCGGCGGCGAGTTTGGACGGTCGCTGAAGGAACGGGGCGTGGAGGAAGTCGTGGGGATCGAGGTTGTCGAACAGGCCTGGAACCTGGCCACGACGGTTCTGGACGACGCGATTCTCGGCAGCATTGAGGATCTTGATCTCCCCTTCGAGGACGAGTACTTCGACTGCGTCGTGTTTGGCGACGTGTTGGAGCACTTGGTGGACCCGTGCGCGGCCCTGCGCAAGGTGGCGAGGGTGCTGGCACCGGACGGCATCATCGTGATGAGTATCCCCAATGTGCGGTTCTGGGACGTGGTACGGATGCTGGCGGAGGGGCGGTGGCGTTACGACGACGCCGGGATTCTTGATCGGACGCATCTGCGCTTCTTCACCGCGGTGGAGATGAATGAACTTGTGATCGAGGCGGGACTGGAAACGCTGAGATTGGAGCCTCTAACTCTGTGGGCGGGCGACAACCCGCCGCGAGGTGAGGATGGCTCCTTATCCTTTGGACGCGTGACCATTGCCGACGTGTCGGACGCCGAATACCAGGATTTCATCACCTATCAGTACCTGGTGGTGGCGGGGAAACCGAACGCGGACCGGTTGAGTGCTTCCCGCCGCGCCCTTGATGCCCGGGACAACGACCTTGCCTATGAACTGGCGGAAGAGGCATCCGGTGTCGAGGAGTTCGAGCGTAACCGTATCATGGCGCGCGCGATTGGCCGTTTGGGGAAACTGGACCGCGCCGCCGACCTATACCGAAAGGCCTTGGCCGAACGAGAGGATCCCGAGACTGCGGGGGAACTCGGGATCGTGCTCATGGCCATGAATCAGGTCGGGGACGCTGTGCCGCTGCTGGACCAGGCCGTTTCCCGCGGTGCGGCCAACGACCGCATCCTCGGAGCGTCGGGCTTGGCCCGGCTGACGCAAGGAGACGCCGAGCAGGCGTTCGAACTGTTCCTCCAAGCCTTCGGGGAAGAGTTCGATCAGGGGGCTCTGTTGGTCCCCTTCGTAGAGGCAGGCGACGCGCTTGGGCGGCTTGAGGAAGCCGTGCCCCATCTCACGCGGTTTGCCGACTACTATCCCGGAAACCTCGAAGCTGCGTGTCTGTTCGTGGACGTGCTGAGCAGGCTGGGCCGAACGGACGAGGCTATGGAACGGCTGAACGCCATTCTGCTGTTCTCGCCCGACCATCCCGAGGCGGCCCGGCTCAAAGCCACCATCGAGAACGGCGACCATGGCCCGGAGGACACGGCATGAGGCAGGTCCGATGAGCGCTGCGCCAGCACAACTGAAGCCGGCCGAGGCATGGCGTGAAGCCGTGGCCGACGCGCCGTTGCCCGAGGGGCTCACGCTTGAGGCAAGCCGTAGCGGAGAGCCGACACTGAAGATGGGCGGCGTCTACCTCCACAGCCGCTATCGCCCTGCTGAGGAGGCTGCGCGATTGGTATCGTCCGCGGACCTCGATACGGAAGCCCCAGTGATTGTCCTGGGGTTGGGGCTGGGATACCACGTACTCGAACTGGTCTCGCGCGGATACCGTGTGGTTGTCCTTGAACCCGATCCAGCCGTCGTTCGCCTTGCCTTGGACGGACCCATGCGGGGCTCCGACGTTCCAATCGGTGTGGGCGATCCCGATCTTCTGCGCTCCTGCGACGAATTCCGCCAACTCTCGAAACAGAAGCCTCAGTTCCTGGTTCATCCTCCTACCGCGCGTTTGCATCCCGAGTTCGAGAAGCGATGCTGCGCGACGCTGGCCAAGTGCCTGACGGTTGGTGAGCGGCTTGGTGTGGCAGTCGTGGGCCCCATGTTCGGTGGCTCCTTGCCCATCGCCAAGTACCTCGTTGACGCGTTCGAGCGCCTGGGGCATCGTACGTTGTACGTCGACAACCGCGCCGGATACGACCTCTACACCGCCATGACGGGAAGTGTGAAGTCGAAGTGCGTTTCGGGACAGTTGAGCAATCTTCTCATCAACTTCCTCGGGGAATGGAGTTACGCTCAGGTGGCCGAGTTCGAACCTGAGATATGCATCGTCATGGCCCAGGCGCCCGTGGGGAACGCGTTTCCTGCGCGCTTGATCGAACGGGGCATCGTGACCGGCTACTGGTTTGTAGAGAACTGGCGCCACATGCCCTATTGGAAGGAGATTTCCAGGCTCTACGACACTTTCTTCCACATCCAACCCGGCGAGTTCGAAGAGAAACTGAAGGAGGTGGGATGCCACCACTCCGCCTTCGTTCAGACCGCGTGCGATCCCGAAGTGCATCGTCCGGTGGACCTCGGCGATGACGAACGGCCGGAGTTCGAATGCGATCTGTCGTTTGCGGGGGCCGGATACCACAATCGAAACACCTTACTCTCCGGCTTGACCGACTACGACATGAAGATATGGGGTGTGGAGTGGCACGCCAAGGCGTTGCTGTCCCGCGTGTGCCGCCCCGACGAACGGTTCTCGCCCGAGCAGTTCGCCCGGATTGTTGCCGGCTCCAAGATCAACCTCAACCTCCATTCCAGCGCCACCCACTCCGGCGTCGATCCGCAGTGCGATGCCATAAACCCACGGGTCTTCGAGATCGCTGCCTGCGGCGGGTTCCAGCTATGCGATCCATGCATTGGGCTCGAACGTCTGTTCGATTTCGACACAGAGCTTCCGGTGTATCGCGACCTGACCGATCTTCGATCCCAGATCGACCACTACCTTGAACACGCCGACGAGCGTGAAGCCGTCGCCAAACGCGCACGGGACCGGGTGCTGCGGGAGCATACCTACGAACACCGGGCTCAAGAGATGTTGGATGCCATCTTGGACGCCCATGGACGGCGCATTGTGGAGAGGGGTGTTCTGGCTCAGAGAACCGTCGGAGAGATTGCAGAGCGCGTCGGGCGGGACTCGGAACTGGGGAAGTACCTCGCAACGCTACCTCAGGACGAACGTTTTCTCCAAGACACCATCAACGAACGGATCCCAAGAATGGGACAAGAACTCAGCCACCCCGAAGCCGTGTTCGCGTATCTGCGCGAAATGCGGCTCTCGGCGGAAGCGCTTCTGGCGGACTTCGAGTGATGCGCATTCTCATAGCACAGATGACGCGCATGGGCGACATGATTCAGACATCGCCCCTGATCCGGGCCATCAAGGTCCGCTATCCGGAATCGCACGTCACCGCCATGGTACGCAGGATGGGCATCGCCATCGCGGAGCGGAATCCCGACATCGACGACACCATCGTGTACGACGAGGACGAGATGTTCTGCCACCTGCGCAAGGACGACTCCGACCGGCTTCTGAAGGCCTACGAACGGGCCGAGCAGTGCATCCGCGAGTTGCGCGAGGGCGACTTCGATCTCGTCTACAACTGCACCCACAGCCTTTCGTCGGCCGTGCTCCTGAAGGCGGCAAATGCCCGCGACGTCATCGGCGCCCACCTGAGCGACGACTGGCAGTTCGTGCTTCGTGGACGCGGGACGAACTACTTCTTCACCAGCGTCCACAACCGCGACTACAACGACCTCAACGTGTGCGATCTGTACCGCATGTTCGAGCCGGAAGCGCCGCCCTTCCGCGGACTTGTCTTCGACATTACCGAGGAAGATCGACGGGCCGCCGCGGACCTCCTCAGGAACCACGGCATCGGCGACGGCGACTTCGTGGCGTGTCTTCAGTTGGGCGCCAGCGAGAACGACAAGCGGTGGCCCGAGACCCACTTCGCCGCACTCGGCCGTCATCTGGTGGAGACCCGTGGCGCACGCATCCTGCTGTCGGGGGTCGAGAGCGAAGCTCCCCTGGGCGAGGCCTTTGAACAGGCTGCGCCCGGTTTAGCCGTGCCCTTGTTCGGAAAGACCTCCATTCCCGTGCTGGCGGCGGTTCTGGAGCGCGCAAATGTGCTCGTGACCAACGACACCGGGACCATGCACATTGCCGCGGCCATGAAATGTCCCATCGTGCTGGTGTCGGTGGGCTATGTCCACTTTCGCGAGACCGGCCCCTACGGCACGGGGTTCTACGCCGTGGAACTGGCCCGGGACACGCTGGGACGCTCCGACACGATGCGGGGCAATATCGAACAGCGTGCCTTGGTACTTCCCGAACACGTGGCGCATGTGGTCGGGCTGGCCGTGGACGGCAACGCCGACGATGAGCAGTTGCGCCCCGAGGACGGGTTCGAGTCAATCGACGTGTTCGTGTCGGGATTCGCGGGGGATGGTTGTCTCCAGTGGTATCCCGTCGTGCGGCGAGACCTGACGCGGCGCGATTTCGTGCGGCTCGTCTACCGGACCATGTGGAGTGAACACCTGCGCGGCATCTCCGACCAAGTCGGCGAGGCCGAGAGCATCCGGCTCGTTCTGGAACGGTTCGCAGGAGGCCCCGGCGATACTGCGCCTTGGCGCGAAGAGTTGGTGGCGGCATTCCGCGCGCTCGCCGATCTCGGAACCCGGGGAGACACAGTCACGGGGCAGTTGCTGGATGTCCTGACCGGCGGCCGAAAGATGCAGGAAGCCAAGGAATTGGTGTCTCAACTGATGGCGTTGGACGAGGAGATCCGGCTGTTCGGCGATGTCCACGAGGCATGCCGTCCATTGGTGAACATCGGACGTTTCGAGCGGGACAATCTCGAGGGGGCCGACCCCGTGCAGCTTGCGGAGACCACATTGGCGATCTACCGGGACTTGGAGACGCGCGCGCTGCTCGCCGCCGAGAAGGCCGAACGGATCGACGCGATTCGGAGGGGCGGCGCGTCTACGACCGGTTGAGCAAGGCCCGCGCGTGATCCAGGCTCACGTCGGACACGGACCCGTCCAGAAGACGCGCCAGTTCTTCCACCCGCGCCTCTTCGCTCACTCGTGCCACTCTGGTCTGGGTGCGGCTCTTGTTCGACGCCTTGAGAACCTGATAGTGCGTCGCGGCCACGCTGGCGATCTGGGCGATGTGCGTGATGCAAATGGTCTGATGCGATCGGGCAAGCTCGTCGAGCCGCGCTGCCACACGTTTGGCGACGGCCCCGCCCACCCCGGAGTCGATCTCGTCGAAGATGAGCGTTGGGATACAGTCGGCGCCCGCGAATACCGTCTTTATGGCCAGCATGACGCGGGAAATCTCGCCGCCCGAAGCCACCTGCCGCAAGGGCTTGAGCTTCTCGCCCGGATTGGCGCACAGCAGAAACGCCACCCGGTCCACGCCGTCATTCGAAAGCGCCACCTGGGTGAGCGCAGTCTCGAATGTGCCGCCCTTCATGCCCAGGTCCTGAAGCGCCGACGTGACACGCTTGTCCAGTCTTCGGGAAGCCGTCTTGCGTTTGGCGGAGAGGCGTTTCGCGGCGGCCGTGGCGTGCTCCAGGCACATGTCCCGTTTGTGGCGCATATCTTCCAGCCGCTTGTCCCGCTGGTCGTACTGCTCCAGCTCGGCCGCGCCCCGCTCCCGGTACGCCAGGATCTCCTCAATCGAGTCGCCGTACTTCCGCTTCAATCCGGCGATGGCCGCGAGCCGCTGATTCAGGGTCTCCAACTCGGCGGGGTCGAAATCCGCATCGTCCGTGAAGGCCCGGACCTCCTTGGACACATCTTCCAGGTCCGAACGAATCGATTCCAGGCGTTCGGCGAGGACCTTTAGGCTCTCGTCCACTTCGGCCAGTTGTTCGAGGTCGGCGAGGGCCGCTGCCACGGATTCGCAGGCGGCCGTTTCCTCGTTTTCGAAAAGGCATGCGTACGCGTGAGACGCGCATTCGACAATCGTCTCGGCGTTGGTGATGCGATTGCGTCTGGACCGGACCGTCTCCTCTTCGCCCGTCTCAAGCTGGGCCGAGTCAATCTCCGACACCTCAAACCGCAGGAACTCCATTCGCCGGGCTCGTTCGCGGTCGTCGGTTTCCAACTCGGCCAAGGCATTCTCGACCCGCCGCAGTTCGCCGACGAGTCGTGCCACGTCGGCCGCATCGTCCTCCGTGCCCGCGTAGGCGTCGAGCAGGCCCAGCTGTCGGTCCACTTTGAGCAAGGATTGATGCTCGTGCTGCCCGTGAAGGTCCACCAGTTCGTCGCCGATCTCGGCAAGCACCGACACAGGGACGAGCGTGCCCCCGGCATAGGCGCGGCTACGGCCTTCCGCCGACACCGTGCGCGACAGGTGCAGCTCGCCATCTTCCGTGTCGATGTCGCGTTGCTTGAGAAGGGCATTCAGGCGCCGGGAGGGGCGCTCAATGCGGAAGACCGCATCGACGCGGGCGCGGTCGGCGCCGTCGCGCACGGCGTCGCCCGATGCGCGAGCCCCGAGGACGAGATTCAGGGCGCCCACGATGATCGACTTTCCCGCGCCGGTTTCGCCGGTTAACACGTTGAACCCGGGGCCAAAATCGAACTCGGCCTCGTCAATCAACGCGTAATTCTTGATGTGGAGCGTTTCCAGCATGGTACCCGCCATGATCGCCCGGCGAGACGCGGTCGCGACTAGCCTTCAACCCGAAGATGCGCAAGAAATTCCCGGTTCCCGGCCGGGCCCAACAGCGGTGAGGGTATCACAGGGCCCGCGGCGAATCCCAGTTCGGATGCCGCCGCAAGCACGTCGCCGACGACTTGCTCATGCACTTCCGCATCCCGGACCACGCCGCCCTTGCCCACTTGGTCGCGGCCCGCCTCGAACTGCGGCTTGATGAGGACCACGCCGTGGGCGTCGGGCGTGAGCAGGGGGGGCAGGGCGGGCAGCACCAGGCGTAGCGAGATAAAGGAGCAGTCGGCGGCGAAGAAGGATGGCCCTTCCTCGAGCATGTCCGGTGTGAGCGCCCGGACGTTGGTGCGTTCCATCACCACGACCCGCGCGTCCTTCCGCAGTTGCCAGGCCAACTGGCCGTAGCCAACATCCACGGCGTACACCCGGGCCGCCCCGTGTTGCAGCAGACAATCCGTGAAACCGCCGGTGGAGGCGCCGATGTCGATGGCCGTCACACCGGTCACATCGATCTGGAACTCGGTGAGAGCGGCCTCCAACTTCTGGCCACCGCGGCTGACGTACCTGGGGCCTTCCTTCACTACGAATCGGGTGGTGGAATCGAAGCGCTGCCCGGCTTTGTCGAGCCGGTTGCCCTCCAGGTCGGAGACCATGCCGGTCTGGATCAGACCTTGAGCCTTGGACCGGGTCACCCCGGTCTGGCGCTGAATCAGAATATCGAGACGTTCTTTGTCCATGGTCGTCTCAGTGCATCGAACAGCGCGTCTTGGCCGCTGCGAATCAGGCGATTCGCTCCAGCAACACCACCGCCTGCGTGCTGATGGCTTCGCCCCGCCCTTCCGGACCGACTCCCTCATTGGTCTTGGCTTTGACCGACACACATGCCAGGGCGATCCCCATGCATTCGGCGACCCGTGCGCGGATGCGTTCCAAGTGGGGGTTCAGCTTGGGGCGCTCGGCGATGATGTTCGAGTCAACGTTCACGATCCGGTACCCCGCACGCTCTACCAGTTTCATCACCTGCATGAGAAGCTTCAGGCTATCGGCATTCTTGAACTCGGGAGAGGTGTCCGGGAAATGTTGACCAATGTTGCCCAATGCGGCCGCACCCAGCAGCGCGTCCGTGATGGCGTGGGCCAGGGCGTCTCCATCCGAGTGGCCGGCCAACCCCTTGTCGTAGGGGATGGCGACCCCGCCCAGAATCAGTGGGCGGTTCTCCACTAGGCGATGCAGATCGTAACCGATCCCCACGCGCATCAGACGAGCCCCCCCTCGAGCGCCGCGTGTGCCAACGCAAGGTCGCCAGGGGTGGTGATCTTGAAATTGAGCGGCGTGCCCATGACCAGCTTCACGGGCGCCCCGGCGCGACGCACCAGCGAGGCGTCGTCGGTCCCCTCGAATCCCTCGGCATTCGCACGGGCGTGCGCTTCACGGATGACGGAGACACGGAAGGTCTGCGGGGTCTGACACGCCCACAAGGCGCGCCGGTCCGGCGTATCCACCAGGAACGCATCGTCGTCGCCCACGAGGATGGTGTCGGCCGAGGGGATGGCCACCGTGGCCGCTCCGTGCTCACGGGCACAGGCGATGGAGGCCTGGATGGACGACGGCGCCACGAAGGGACGGGCCGCATCGTGAATCACCACGACTTCGCAGCCGGGGTCCAGCACGGCAAGCCCATTCTCGACAGACTGCTGCCGTTCGGCGCCGCCGGGGACGAAGGTCAGACCGGCATCCGGGAAGGTGTCGCCTAGCGCGTCGCGGAACTGGGATTCGCGGCCCGGCGGCACGATCACGATGGCGCCCTCGGCCAGCCCTTGCGACCGGAACCGATCGAGAGTATGGGACAGGAGCGGCCTTCCCGCGAGGTCCACAAGCGCCTTCGGGGAGTCCGAACCGAGTCGAACCCCCATGCCTGCGGCGGGGATGACGAGTTGAGTGGTCACGACTTTATGCTTTGGAGCTTGGTGAATATCATCCGGCCCGCGGACGTTTGCAGCACGCTGGTCACCAGCACGATGACGTCTTTGCCAAGGTAGTCCTTGCCGCCGTCCACCACGACCATGGTTCCGTCGTCCAGGTATCCAACGCCCTGGAAGGCTTCCTTCCCTTCCTTGACGATCTTGACGTGCATCTGCTCGTCCGGGAGCACGGCCGGCTTCAGCGCATTGGCCAAGTCGTTGAGGTTCAGTACCTGGACGCCGTCGATCTGGGCCACCTTATTGAGGTTCAGATCATTGGTGAGGATCTTGGCCTTGAAATCCTTGCCCAGTCGAACCAGCTTACCGTCCACTTCGGGGATGTCTTCCGGATCGTCCTCGATGACCTTGATGGTGACTCTACTGGCGGGATCCTGCAGCGCTTTCACGATGTCGAGGCCACGACGGCCGCGCACGCGGCGCAGCACATCGGCCGAATCGGCGATGTTCTGCAGTTCCTTCAGTACAAACCGGGGAATGAGAAGGGTCCCCTCGACGAATCCCGTGTCGCAGACGTCGGCGATACGGCCGTCGATAAGCACGCTGGTATCGATGATTTTCGGATTGTCGCGGTCGAAACGATGGCGGTCGAACGCTTTGATCATGGATTCCAGGCTGGTGGCGTAGGTCAACCCAAGCGAAATGCCCACGAATCCGAAGAGCAACACCAGCGACGTGGTGATGAAGAGCTTGAGGTTCGGGTCGTCGACCAAACTTGACTCTGGGAAGACACGGGGCAGCCAGATCATGACGTACTGCCCTAGGAACCACCCAATCATCATGGCCAAGGCAATGGCGACCATGGCCGGAGACATCTTCCTGAAGAGATCCTGGCTGATGAACTTCAGCATCAGGATGAGGACCGTCGAGACCACCGCGCCGAGAATCCCGCCCAGGAGACTCCAGGCAATCCGGTTCTCACCGAGCCCCGCGGCAATATAGGAACCCCAAATCGTACCCATGATGACGCAAGCCAAGATGAAGAAGCCACGGACTATTCGTACTGTCATTGCATGAACCTCCCAGAAGTGCATATGAAACATGGCCCCGAGCCCAACGCCCGGTCCTATATGTATGGTCTCCTTCCTCCCCGCCGCTCATCCAGGGCGGCGGAATCGAAGGGTATCAACCGACAATGTCCATCTGTTCGACACATCGTGCGACGATGTCGCTCATGATGGGTTCCGTCTCGTTGGCCGTTGCGATAATCTTGTCGATATCGACCGGCTGCAGGGCATCGGGTAGACACTCGTCCGTGATCACGCTGAACCCGAGAACCTTCAGGCCCGCGTGTACCGCCACGATCACTTCCGGCACCGTGCTCATCCCCACGGCGTCGGCGCCGATGGTGCGCATGAACCGGTATTCGGCGCGCGTCTCCAGGCAGGGCCCGGGGCACGCGAGATAGACGCCTCGCTGCATCTTCACCCCTTGGGACAGGGCAATCGACTCGGCCAGTTCGATGAAGTCCGCCGTATAGGGCTCGCACATGTCAGGGAATCGCGGCCCCAGAGATTCGTCGTTCGGCCCGATCAGCGGGTTATCGCCCATGAGGTTGATGTGATCCGTGATGACCATAAGGTCGCCGCCCTCGAACTGCGGGTTCAAGCCGCCCGCGGCGTTCGACACGACGAGGACTTCCACCCCCAAGGCTTTCGCGACTCGAACCGGGAACGTCACCTGCTTCAGCGAATAGCCCTCGTACGCATGGAACCGGCCCGACAACGCCATGACCTGTTTCCCCGCGAGGGTGCCCAGCACGAGTTCTCCCGCATGGGTGTCGACGGTTGCTTTGGGGAAGTGGGGGATGTCCTCATAGGATACGCGGGCTGTCACATCGATCTTGTCGGCCAACGCGTTGAGCCCTGTGCCGAGTACGATGGCGATCTTCGGCTGGAAATCGCATGCCTCACGGATTCGTCCCGCCGCTTCTTCAATCTGGCTCTTCAGTTCAGACACGAAATCCCCCTTGCCTATCTAGACGACGCAATTGCCGAAAGCTTACAAACCAATTCCTGTTCGGTCGTATCGGTCACGCGAAGCACCTTGTCGCGCGCCTGACCGCCCGAGGCCAACGCCACCGCGGACTTCCGCAGACCAAGGCTCTTGGCCACATACGCGCACACCGCCTTGTTGGCTTTGCCATCCACGGGCGCCGCGGTCACGGACACACGTACCCGGCCGTCCGTCTCCGTTCGGATGGCGTTGCGGGATGCCTTCGGTTGCACCCGGACCCGCAACAACACGTGGTCCGAGCGGCCCTCGACGGCATTCATCCTATCCGACCTCCCGCCACTTGCCCATGGCCCGGAACTTCGCCTGCCGCTTGTCCAAGGTCCAGAACCCTTCTTCGGCCTTGTCCAGAAAGCGTTCGAGTTCAGCGGCAAACGACTGGGCGGCGGCGGCTGGGTCGCGGTGCGCGCCACCGAGAGGTTCTTGGAGAATGGCGTCGATGACGCCCAAGCCTTTGAGGTCCTTGGCGGTAATCTTCAGCGCCGACGCGGCCAGTTCTTTCCTGTCCGCATCGCGCCACAGAATCTCGGCGCACCGTTCGGGCGGACAGATGACGTAGATGGCATGCTCGAACATGGCAATCCAATCGCCAACCGCGATACCCAGGGCACCGCCGCTCCCGCCCTCGCCCAATACGGCCGCGAATACGGGGGTCCGAAGCTTGGACAGAGCCCAGAGGTTGCGGGAAATGGCCGGGCCCTGGCCGCGTTGCTCGGCCTCGATGCCGGGATGGGCCGCGGGCGTATCGACCATCGTCACCACGGGGAGCGACATGCGCTCGGCGAGTTCGAAGAGCCTGAGCGCCTTGCGGTATCCCTCGGGATGGGCCATTCCGAAGTTCCGCCGCACCTTCTCGTCCGTGCTGATGCCCTTCTGCTGACCGACGAGGACGACCGTGCGGCCCCGGAATCGGGCAATGCCGCCCACCATCGCGGGGTCGTCCCCGATGGCGCGGTCGCCGTGAAACTCGATGAAATCGTCGAAAACCGCCTCCACATAGTCGAGCATGCGGGGGCGCAAGGGGTGGCGCGCCAACAGGACCCGCTGCCATGGGGTCAATCCGGCGAACAGGCGCTTGAGTTCCTCGTTGAGGCGTTCCGCCAGTCTGGCGCGATCCTCCTCCGACGACGCGTGGTCGTGCTCGGCCTGCAGGGCGGCAATGTCCCGCTCGAAGGGCAGACTGTGGTCCTGCTTCGAGCGCGAAGCACCCTCGTCATTACGAATCGACACTTAACTACTCACTCCCCTGGTCCTGGCGTCAATACCCCACTTTTCAGAATGAAATTATAGCACAATCGCCCCGTCCACATACAGCCTAAACAACTATGGTATCTCTGGATAAACCCGCTGGCCAACTGCTGGAAGGGCGCCGCTTGCCGTTCCGTCCGCGGACAGGAAAGATCGTAGTTTTCGTGTGTTTGTCCAAAGAAAACCAGCAGGCCCAATCCATCATAATGGACTCAATACCCTGTTCGCCCACAGGGTTTCAGCAAAAAAAAAGACCTCC